>NZ_JAAOZS010000010.1:0-105147 GCF_011602805.1 Kocuria sp. JC486
AAAACACGCCCGGGGCGGAAGGAAGGGCCGAAGCCGACCCCCCCCCGGGGCCCCCCGGCGGGGGGGGGCCCCCGCGGCGCCCCCCCCCCACGACCACCCTCCGATCCTGAGCAGCCCCAGAGGAACACGCACCCATGAAGCTCGAACTGCGGGAGATCACGAAGAAATTCGGGTCCTTCGCCGCCAACCGGGACGTTTCGTTGACCGTCGAACCGGGGGAGATCCATTGTCTCCTCGGGGAGAACGGCGCCGGAAAGTCCACCCTGATGAACGTCCTCTACGGGCTGTACCGACCGACTTCCGGCGAGATCCTGGTCGACGGCGAGCCCGTCGAGTTCAGTGGTCCCTCCGACGCTCTGGACCGGGGGATCGGCATGGTCCACCAGCACTTCATGCTGGTGCCGGTGTTCACCGTGGCGGAGAATGTCGCGCTGGGGTCCGAGACCCGCAAGGGCGTCACCCTCGACCTGGAGACCACTCGACGCCGGATCCGTGAGATCTCCGATCAGTACGGTTTCGCCGTGGATCCTGACGCCGTGGTCGAGGACCTGCCCGTGGGCGTGCAGCAGCGCGTGGAGATCATCAAGGCCCTCGTCCGCGACGCCCAGCTGCTGATCCTGGACGAACCGACCGCGGTCCTGACCCCCAAGGAGACCGACGAGCTGCTGGCGATCATGCGTCAGCTCAAGGCCGACGGCACCTCGATCGTGTTCATCTCCCACAAACTGCGTGAAGTCCGCGAGGTCTCCGACGTGATCACGGTGATCCGTCGCGGTGAGGTCGTGGGCTCCGTGTCACCCGAAGCCAGCACCTCCGAGCTGGCCGCCATGATGGTCGGCCGTGAGGTCTCGCTGACCGTGGACAAGCAGCCGGCGCAGGTCGGGGAACAGGCCCTGGTGGTCGAGGACCTCACCGTGGTGGGGGACAACGGCGTGACGCTGCTGGACAACCTGTCCCTGTCCGTGTCCCAGGGGGAGATCCTGGCCGTCGCGGGCGTGCAGGGCAACGGGCAGGTCGAATTCGTGGAGGCCCTGCTGGGGTTGCGCAAGGCCTCCGGGTCGATCCGACTCGAGGGTCAGGAACTCGTGGGCCGCTCCGTCCGGCAGGTGCTAGACGCGGGAGTGGGCTTCGTCCCGGAGGACCGTTCGACCGACGGCCTGGTGGGCCCCTTCTCCGTGGCCGAGAACTTGGTGCTGGACCTCTACAAGGATCCTCGGTTCCACTCCGGGCCGTCGCTGAACCAGAAGGAGATCAGGGCCAACGCCGAGCAGCGGATCAAGGAGTTCGACATCCGGACCGGCTCAGCGGCCGCACACGCCTCGACGCTTTCGGGCGGCAACCAACAGAAGATCGTGGTCGCCCGTGAACTGTCCCGTCCGCTCAAGCTCTTCGTGGCCTCCCAGATCACGCGCGGTGTGGACGTCGGGTCGATCGAGTTCATCCACGACCGCATCGTGGCCGAACGGGACAACGGGGTTCCGGTGATCATCGTCTCCACCGAACTCGACGAGGTCTACGGACTGGCCGACCGGATCGCCGTGTTCTTCCACGGTCGCCTCATGGGGATCGTCGGTCCCGAAACCCCGCGCGAGACGCTGGGTCAGATGATGGCCGGGGCCACCGAAGAGGAAGTCCGGTCGCAGGGCGGCCTGGCGCACCCCGGCCCGCAGCCCCCGGAGAACTCCGGAACAGACAGCACAGATCACGACGGCGACGCCGTCTCGAACCTCCCGTGGGAGGAGCAGGCATGACCACCCCTACCACCAACAGCCCCACCGTCAACGCGGCCGAGGACCTCGAGACCGACGGCCCCGCGTGGATCGGGTCCGCACTCCAGCCGGTGCTGGCGATTCTGGCGGCGCTGTTCCTGGGCGGTCTGCTGATCGCGGCCACGGACGAGCGGGTCATGAAGGCGGCCAGTTACTTCTTCAGCCGCCCGTCGGACACCCTGTCCGCCGGGTGGTCCGCGGCCTCCGCGGCCTACCAGGCCATGTTCTACGGGGCCGTGTTCAACCCCAACGGCAATTCCTTCGCCCGCCAGATCTATCCCTTCACCGAGACCCTGACGGTGGCCACCCCGCTCATCCTGGCCGGACTCGGTGTGGCCGTCGCGTTCCGGGCGGGACTGTTCAACATCGGTGCCCAGGGCCAGATCCTCATGGGCGCCACGCTGGCGGCGTACGTCGGATTCACCTGGTCCATGCCGCTGCCCCTGCACCTGCTGCTGGTCGTGCTGGCCGGTGCGATCGGGGGCGGCGTGTGGGGCGGCGTCGTCGGACTGCTCAAGGCGCGCACCGGCGCGCACGAGGTGATCCTGACGATCATGCTCAACTACATCGCCGTGAACCTGCTGGCCTACCTGCTGACCCGTCCGAGCTTCCTGCGGGAGGGCTCCACGAACCCCATCAGCCCGCCCGTGGCCGAGACCGCCCAGTTCCCGTTGCTGCTCGGCGCGCCGTTCCGGCTGCACTGGGGATTCGTGCTGGCCGTGGCCGCCACCGTGTTCGTGTGGTGGCTGCTCAACCGGTCCACCACCGGCTTCGAACTGCGCGCCGTGGGATCCAACCCGCGTGCCGCGAAGACCGCCGGCATCAACGTGACCAAGGGCTTCGTGATCGTCATGATCCTGGCCGGGGCGCTGGCCGGGCTGGCGGGTGTCGCGCAGATCTCCGGAACGGAGGGGTCGCTGTCCGCGGGTGTGGCAGCCTCCTTCGGGTTCGACGCCATCACCGTGGCGTTGCTCGGCCGTTCCACGCCGCTGGGCACGTTCCTGGCCGGTGTGCTCTACGGCGGGTTCCGCGCCGGTGCCGTGACCATGCAGACCATGACCGGCACCAACGTGGACATCGTGCTGGTGGTGCAGTCGCTGATCGTGCTGTTCATCGCCCTTCCGCCGCTGTTCACCGCAGCCCGAGGCCGACGATCGCGCCGAGACAAGAGCAAGACCAGTCGCTCCGCCGGGGCAGTCAAGGAGGCCCAGGCATGAGCACCGCAACCCAGACTCACGACATCGAACCCGCCACCCCGCAGAGTGAGGGCACCGACCGGGTCGACCCGGCAGCGCTTCCCTCCACCGCGCGGAGGGCTCCCCTCGGGTTCGCCGTGTTGGCGCTCGTCTCCTTCGTAGTCTTCGCCCTCGGAGCACCGGACGGGAGCGTGACGTTCCGCATCAGCGGCGACGGCGACCTCTTCCGGATCCCCGACGTCGTCGTCCCCGGGCTGCTCACCGAGTGGCTCATCACGGCGCTGCTGGTTGTTCTGACCGTATATGCCTTCCTGCGCGTGCGCTCGGGACGCTTGACCCCCTCCTGGGCCGTTCTGGTCTTCGGCCTGTTGTTCGTGGCCGGATTCCTGGTGTGGGTGGTCGGCGCCGCGGAGACGCCGTCGGTGTCGCTCACGGGCTTGCTGGCCGGTGGCGTCGCCCTGTCCGTCCCGTTGGTCTTCGGGTCCCTGGGCGGGTTGATGTGCGAGCGGTCGGGCGTGGTGAACATCGCGATCGAGGGGCAGCTGCTCTTCGGCGCCTTCGCCGCCGCGGTGGCCGGGTCCCTGTCCGGAAGTGCCTGGGTGGGTCTGCTGGCCGCCATGATCGGCGCGGCACTGGTCTCCCTGGTCCTGGCCGTCTTCTCCATCACCTATCGCGTCAACCAGGTCATCGTTGGCGTGGTGCTCAACGTGCTGGTCTCCGGCCTGACGGGCTTCCTGTTCGCCACGCTGTTGGAGTCGGATTCCGGGCGGTTCAACTCACCGCCTCGCCTGCCCTCCTACGCGATTCCGTTCCTGAGCGACCTCCCGTTGGTGGGGCGGATCCTGTTCGACCAGGCGATCGTGGGGTACTTCATGTGGCTGGCCGTCCCGATCGTGTGGTTCGCGGTCTACCGGACCCGCTGGGGCCTGCGTACCCGCGCCATCGGCGAACACCCCAAGGCCGCCGACACCCTGGGCATCAACGTCAACCGGATGCGCTTCCTCAACGTCCTGCTCGGTGGGCTGATCGCCGGGATCGGCGGCTCGTTCTACACGCTGGTCTCCGTGACCTCCTTCACCCGCGACATGACCTCCGGGGCGGGCTACATCGCGTTGGCGGCTCTGATCTTCGGGCGGTGGAACCCGGTCGGTGCCTTCCTGGCCGCGCTGCTGTTCGGCTTTGCCTCCAACCTGCAGTCGGTGCTTTCCTTCCTGGGGACGCCCATGCCGAGCCAGTTCCTGGCCATGCTGCCGTACATCATCACCATCCTGGCGGTCGCGGGCCTGGTCGGAACCACTCGCGGACCGGCCGCGTCCGGACAGCCGTACGTCAAGGAGTGAGCATGACCGCAGCAACCGGATCGAACGATGACGACCGGTCACCCATCCCGTCCGGGGACGTTTCCCTCGGCGAGCCGTGGGACGCGTTGTTGGTGGAAGCCCGCAATGCCATGATCCGTGCCTACGCGCCGTACTCCGGCTACAGCGTGGGGGCAGCGGCCCTGGTGGAGGACGGGCGCACGGTCTCCGGCTGCAACGTGGAGAACGCCAGCTACGGGGTGACCCTGTGCGCCGAGTGCGGTCTGGTGAGTTCGCTGTACGCCACCGGTGGCGGGCGCCTCACCCATTTCGTGTGCGTGGACGGCCAGGGGGAGGTCCTGATGCCCTGCGGACGTTGCCGTCAGCTCCTCTACGAACACCGGGCACCGAGCATGCGCCTCCTGACGGTCTCCGGGATCAAGAGCATGGACGAGGTCCTGCCGGACGCCTTCGGTCCCCAGAACCTCTGACTGCATCGCCTGGCGTCCCTCGGCCGCGGCGGACGTGACACCCTTGGTGGCATGAGCACCGAGAGCACGGGTTCCTTCACCGCCGTCGACCTGATCCGCACCAAGCGTGACGGCGGGGCCCTGGGTCCCGAACAGATCGACTGGTTGATCGACGGGTACGTGCAGGGGCGGGTGGCCGAGGAACAGATGGCCGCCCTGGCCATGACCATCCTGCTCAATGGGATGGATCGGCAGGAGATCAGCCGGTGGACGACGGCGATGATCGACTCCGGTCAGCGGATGGACTTCTCCGGGCTGCGGCGCAACGGGCAGCGGCTGCCCACAGTGGACAAGCACTCGACGGGTGGCGTGGGGGACAAGATCACGCTGCCGCTGGCGCCCCTGGTGGCCGCGCACGGGGTGGCCGTTCCCCAGTTGTCCGGGCGGGGCCTGGGCCACACCGGAGGCACCCTGGACAAGCTCGAGGCAATTCCCGGGTGGCGGGCCGACGTGGACCACGACCAGCTGCTCCGCCAGCTCGAAACCGTGGGGGCCGTGGTGTGTGCCGCCGGCGGCGACCTGGCACCCGCCGACAAGAAGCTCTACGCCCTGCGGGACGTCACCGGAACCGTCGAGTCGATTGCCCTGATCGCCTCCTCGATCATGTCCAAGAAGATCGCCGAAGGCGCTGACGCCCTGGTCCTGGACGTCAAGGTGGGCCGCGGGGCGTTCATGAAGGACCAGGCTGCGGCCAGGGAGTTGGCCGAGACCATGGTCGCGTTGGGCACCGACGCCAGCGTGGCCACCACGGCCCTGCTGACCGACATGTCCACGCCGCTCGGGTTCGCCGTCGGCAACGCGTGCGAGGTGACAGAGGCCCAGGACGTCCTGGCCGGGGGAGGCCCGTCCGACGTCGTCGAACTCACCTTGGCGCTCGCGCGGGAGATGCTGGCCGCCGCGGGTGTGGACGAGGATCCCGCCGATGCGTTGCGCGACGGACGTGCCATGGACACCTGGCGGGCAATGATCGCCGCTCAGGGCGGAGATCCGCATGCCGACCTGCCACAGGCCGCCGTCACGGAGACCGTCACGGCACCCCGCGACGGCGTGGTGACCGGCGTGGACGCCCTGGAGATCGGGATGGCCGCCTGGGGCCTGGGTGCGGGCCGGGCGCGCAAGGAGGACCGTGTCCTGGCCGAAGCGGGCGTGGTGCTGCACGCCAAGCCCGGTGACACGGTTCGGCAGGGGCAGCCGCTGGCCACGGTGCACACGGATACGGCTTCCCGCGTCGAGTCGGCGGTGCAGCGAATCCACACGGCCTACACGTTGACGAACACGCAACCGGAACGCCCCGTGGCCAGGGACTTGATCCTGGACCGTGTTGTCGCCGCGGACTTGTAGGGTGGACCCCGACAGACCCAGTACGCATCGAACACGGGAGGACCAAGACCGTGGGACTTTTTGGTAGGAAGTCGAACCCCGAGCAGCAGCAGCCGGAGGCTCCCCGCGAGGAGAACACCGCGGTGGCGGAGCCGCTGCCCGCCGAAGGCCCCTTGCGGAACCTGGTCACCAGCCTGCTCGCGGACAACGCCGAAGCGGGCAAGCTCACGCTCATCCAGCGCGGCAACACCATGAGTCAGCAGTCCGAGCGCTCCGTGGCCGGTCAGACCGAGATGGACAACGGCACCGTGGACCAGTCCCACCCGCTGTTCGAGGACGTCGCCGCGCTCTACACCGAGTCGATGTCCCGGGACACCGGTGCCTGGCAGACCGCCGTCGTGGCCGTGGGGAAGGACACCGACGGAACCCGCGAGGTCCAGGTCGACTACGACTTCCCCTCGGCTCCGCACAAGACCGAGCGCTATTCGCTGGACCAGGGCGCTGCAGCCGGTACCGCCGCGGGTGCCGCGGCGGGCGGCAGTCAGGACGGCACCGAGCCGTCGGCGGAGGACCGGAACCGCGGCGACGGCCGTGACTCGGACGGTCGTGGCGCCGACGGCCGTGGCGCCGACGCGACCGACCGCGATGCCGTGGACCGTGGCGGCGTGGATGGTGGCGCCGATGACCGCTCCGCGGGCACGGGTGCGGCCGCAGCCGGTGCCGGCGCCGGAATCGGCGCGGGTGCCCTGGCGGCAGCGGCAGCTCAGGGCCGCCGGGACCAGGCCGACGGCGATGCCTCCGCACAGACCTCGGCAGAGGGCTCGCAGGCCGGAGAGTCCGCGGACGCGGAACAGCCCGCCGGTGGGGCGACCTCGACCTCCGCACCGGCAGCTGCCCAGCCGGCGGCCGCGGATCGTTCGACCGGGGCCGACACCCGCGGGGGCAACGATCTGCCCCAGCACGTGGACCACGACGAATGGCGCGACGACAACGCGGGCCGTACCGGGGCGCAGGCCACGGGCGCGGCTGCCGCAGGAGCGGCCGCCGGCGCGGGGCTCCGTGGCGGCGTCGCGGGCGACTCGGACGCCCCGACCCTTGCCAAGGGCGCGGACGTGGCTCCGTCCTACCGTGCGGGTGAAGCTGCCGGAGCCGGCTCGCGGGACAAGCTCGCCGAAGGCAACAAGGTCCTGACCGAAGGGGACGTGCTCAAGCGCCTCTCGGGTGCTCAGCGCCGGCTGTTCGGCCCCGAAGGCAGCGCCCGCGACGTCTCCACCGTCCTGATCCGTGTCCGCACCCTGGGCTCCTACTACGACGCCCTGACCCACGTGCGGCAGGGTGGATTCTGGGACCAGCGCAACACCTTCGACCTGGTGCCCGAGGAAGAACTCAAGGTCCAGGAGCTGAAGGAAGACTCCTACGTGGAGGGCGAGGGCGCGCCCTTGGCCGTCATGTTCCGCTTCCGCCCCGGCATCCCCCCGGAGGTCTCCTTCGACTACGCGGACGAGGAGGCTTTCGTGCGCTACCCGGAGCGACTGCCCTCCCAGAACTACGTCGAGGAACTGCGCATGTACCCCCGCACCGGAGCGAACATCCCGCAGCACATGGATGAAGCTCTGCAGGACTGGAACTACTGAGGAACCACACCCATGACCGATTTCCCGAACCCCAACGACAACGGGGCCGGGAGCCTCAACCCCGCCGGTGACTCCGGCGGGGTTTTGCGCGCCCTGCCCAAGATCAGCCTGCACGACCACCTGGACGGAAGCCTGCGACCGGCCACCGTGGTGGAGCTGGCAAACCAGGTCGGCCACGAACTCCCGGTGGAGACCGGGGCCGAACTGGCCGAGTGGATGGTCCGGGCCGGTGACTCCGGTTCCTTGGAGTCCTACCTGGAAACCTTCGTGCACACGCTGGCCGTTCTGCAGACCCCGGAGGCGCTCCGGCGCGTGGCCCGGGAGGCGGTCGAGGACTACGTGGACGACGGCGTCATCCACGCCGAAGTCCGGTGGGCCCCGGAACAGCACCTGACCGGCGGTATGACCCTCGAAGAGGCGGTCGACGCCGTCCAGTCCGGCCTGACCGAAGGCATTGCCGCGGCCGCAGCCGAGGGCTATGAGATCTCCGTGGGTCAGCTGTTGTGCGCCATGCGCCAGAACGATCGTTCCGAGGAGATCGCCCGCCTGGTCATCGACCGCTATGACCCCGTGGCTCCGGGTGGCGTCCTGGGCTTCGACCTGGCCGGACCGGAAGCGGGATTCGAACCCGCCCGGCACCGGGCGGCCCTGGACCTGCTGGCTGAGAACCTGATCCCCGTGACGCTGCACGCCGGAGAGGCTGACGGCGTGGACTCCATCCGTGGCGCCCTGGTGGACGGACGCGCCCTGCGCCTGGGCCACGGCGTGCGCATCTCAGAGGACATCACGCTGACCGACGCCCCCGACGGGGACGTGACCATCGACCTCGGCCCCGTGGCCACCTGGGCCCGCGACCGCGGGATCGGTCTGGAGATCTGCCCCCGGTCCAACCGGCAGACCCGAGCCACACCCGCGTGGAACCCGCCCGAGAACCTGGTCCGCGTGCTGGGCCCCGGCACGGCCGAACACCCGGTCGGTTTCCTGTTCCGCGCGGGCTTCCGCGTCGTCCTCGGCCCGGACAACCGGTTGGTGTCCGGCACGGACATCAGCACGGAACTCGGTCGTCTGATCAACGTGCACGGTTTCAGCCTGGACGACGTCGAAACCCTCCAGCGCAACGGGGCCCAGTCCGCCTTCGCGCCCCTGGACCACCGCGTGATGCTCGAAGCGCGCATCACGGAGGAGTTCGACGCCGTCCGCAGCGCGGGCGCGCAACTGGGCCTGGGTGACCTGTTGGCAGCCCAGGACGAAGGCGCGCTGTGAGCACGGAGCAAGCCCCGGCACCGGAGGCCGCGGGGGAACGGTTCGCCGAACTGGTGCGCGTCATGGATCGTTTGCGGTCCCCGGGCGGGTGCGCGTGGGACGCCCGGCAGACCCACGAGTCCCTGGTCAAGTACCTGGTCGAGGAGTCCTACGAAGTCATCGAGGCCATCGAGTCCGAGGGTGGACCGCAGGCTCACCGCCAGGAACTCACGGAGGAACTCGGGGACCTCCTGCTCCAGGTGGTCTTCCACGCACGGGTGGCGCAGGAACGCTCCGTCGTCGACGGCGGTTTCACGGTCCTGGACTTGCTGGAGGCGATCACGGACAAGCTGGTGCGTCGGCACCCACAGGTGTTCGCCGAGGACTATCAGGACTCCCTGGGCACGGAGGCCAGCAACGCGGCCTTGCACTCACGCTGGGAAGACCTCAAGAAGCAGGAGAAGCCCGAGCGCAGCGGACCCTTCGACGGTGTTCCGCCCGGCCTGCCCGCGCTGCAGTACGCGGACAAGATCCTGGCGAAAGGCCGTCGGCACGGCCTGGAGCCGGAGACTCCGACGGCGTCCGAGGCCTCCGCCGCCGGAAGCCCTCGAGCGGAGTTCACGTCGGAGGAGGACTTGGGAGAACTGCTCTTCGACCTGGTTCGCCACGCCTCGGCCCAGGGCATGGACGCGGAACGAGCCCTGCGCCGGACTGCCCGCCGGTGGGCCGCACAGCGCGGCGGGTCCGACCTCTGACGCCCCTCCCGCAGGGCGACCGGAAGGATTCGCGGGGGTGTGGAATCGCTCACCTACCGGCGAACGACCGGCAACAATGGTGGAGGCCCGTCCTGCGGTGGCTAGGCTGTGACACAGACTGCCCGTCGGGGGATGGCGCGCGTGCCCCGCACAGCGCCTCAGCCGTCACCGGGCAGAGTAATGAGCCGACGTACCAACAGAGGAGCACGTCCCATGGCAATGATCATCGATGTCCACGCCCGCCAGATCCTGGATTCCCGCGGCAACCCGACCGTCGAATGCGAGGTGCGCCTGGAGGACGGTTCCTTCGGCCGCGCTGCGGTTCCCTCGGGCGCATCGACCGGTGAGCACGAGGCTGTCGAGCGTCGTGACGGCGACAAGTCCGTGTACCTGGGCAAGGGCGTGCTGGGCGCCGTCGAAGCCGTCAACGAGGAGATCGCCGAGGCCGTGATCGGCCTGGAGTCCACCGACCAGCGCCTGGTGGACGCCACCATGCTGGAACTGGACGGCACCGCCAACAAGGGCAAGCTGGGCGCCAACGCCATCCTGGGTGTGTCCCTGGCCGTGGCCCGCGCCTCCGCCGACGAGGCCGAGCTGCCCCTCTACAAGTACCTGGGTGGCCCCAACGCCCACGTGTTGCCCGTCCCGATGATGAACATCCTCAACGGTGGCTCCCACGCCGACTCCAACGTGGACATCCAGGAGTTCATGATCGCCCCGATCGGTGCGGCCACCTTCTCCGAGGCGCTGCGTTCTGGTGCCGAGGTGTACCACGCGCTCAAGTCCGTGCTCAAGGACCGTGGCCTGAACACCGGCCTGGGTGACGAGGGTGGCTTCGCGCCGAACCTCGAGTCCAACCGTGCCGCCCTGGACCTGATCCTGGAAGCCATCCAGAAGGCCGGTTACACCCCGGGCAAGGACATCGCCCTGGCCCTGGACGTGGCCTCCTCCGAGTTCTTCGAGAACGGCTCCTACACCTTCGAGGGCGCTCAGAAGTCGGCCGAGGAAATGGCCGCCTACTACGAGCAGCTGGTCAATGACTACCCGCTGGTCTCCATCGAGGACCCGCTGGACGAGAACGACTGGGAGGGCTGGGCCAAGCTCACGGCCTCCGTCGGTCAGAAGGTCCAGCTGGTCGGTGACGACCTGTTCGTGACCAACCCCGAGTTCCTGGCCCGCGGCATCAAGGAGCACGTGGCCAACGCCCTGCTGGTCAAGGTCAACCAGATCGGTTCGCTGACCGAGACCCTGGAGGCCATCACCCTGGCACAGACCAACACCTTCCGGTGCATGGTCTCCCACCGTTCGGGCGAGACCGAGGACACCACGATCTCCGACATCGCCGTGGCCACCAACGCCGGCCAGATCAAGACCGGCGCCCCGGCACGCTCGGAGCGCGTGGCCAAGTACAACCAGCTGCTGCGCATCGAGGAAGCTCTGGGCGATTCCGCCGTCTACGCCGGCGCATCCGCCTTCCCGCGTTTCTCGGCCTGATCACCGAGCCGCTCCGCGGCACCTGACACCGTGACCGCCCGGGAACCCCGGGCGGTCACGGTGTTTTCGCCGCCCGCACCCGGTTCCGGCCACTAGACTTTCGCCCGAACCCCGGCCTCGACCCCAGGAGAACTCCCGTGCCCACCCGCGACTTCCCCGACGCGCGCACGGATGACGGCAGCCCGGAACCCTTGTCCGCCGCTCGTCTGGCAGGTGGATTCAGCGCACGACGACGCATGTTGCTCGCCGTCGTGACCGTGCTCCTGGTGGTATTCCTGGCCGCCCCGACCACCAAGATCTACCTGGACCAACGGGCGGAGGTCCGGGCCCTGGAACAGAGCATCGCCGAGAAACAGGCGGCCCGGGACGACCTCAGCACCGAGGTGAAGCTGTGGGAGGACCCGGCTTACGTCCGCCAGCAGGCACGGGAGCGCCTGCTCATGGTGGAGCCGGGTCAACGCTCCTACCTGGTGGTCGGCGCGGACGGTTTGGGGACTGAGGCGCCCAAGTCCTCCGCGGTCCAGGAGGAGGCCGACCGGCCTGCCTGGGCCGACGCCCTGTGGGGATCGGTGCTGGACTCCGGATGGCCGGAGGAGCGCACGGCGCCCAGCCAGGCGGAGAACTTCCCCCAGCTGGCCGAGGGAGAGGCCACCCCCGAGGACTCGGCGGGGAAGCCCACCGGCAGCGCAACCCCCACCGACACCGGCAACGCCGACCAGCCCGATGCGAACTGAGGTAACCACGTGACGGAACACCCCACCGCCCCCCGCGGGCTGAACTCGACCGACCAGACCCTGGAACCCTCGGAGACGGACCTGAAGGTGCTGTCCCGGCAGCTGGGCCGGGCGGTTCGCGACGTCGTGGAGATTCCCGCCCGGTGTGTGTGCGGCAATCCGCTGGTGGCTGCCACCGCGCCGCGACTGGCGAATGGCACCCCGTTTCCCACCGTGTTCTACCTTGCCCACCCCGTCATCACGGCGGCGGTCTCCCGGTTGGAGGCCGAGGGTGCCATGTACGCCATGACCGAGCGACTTGCCGAGGACCCGGAACTGGCCGCCTCCTACCGGGCCGCCCACGAGGACTTCCTGGCCGAGCGCGAACGCATCCGCGTTGCCTCGGGCACGGGTGAGGTGCCAGAGATCGAAGGCATCTCCGCCGGGGGCATGCCGACCCGGGTCAAGTGCCTTCACGTCCTGGTGGGCCACGCGCTCGCGGCCGGCCAGGGGGTCAACCTGCTCGGGGACGAAACCCTGGAACGCATCAGCTCCACCTGGGACACGCAGACCTGCCGCTGCGACCCCGCCTGGCGCGACGCCTGACCGACTGCCGGCCCGACCCTTTCCCGGAGGAGACCTCAATGCGCGTAGGCGCCATCGACTGCGGAACCAACTCGATCCGACTGCTCATCGCTGACCTCGGCAACGGCGGTGGGCCGGGCGGCAACGGTCCCACGGTGACCGACGTGGTCCGGCTGAACACGATCGTCCGCCTGGGGCAGGGGGTGGATGCCACCGGTTGGCTGGCCCAGGAGGCGTTGGACCGGACCTTTGCCGCCACCGAACGCTACGCGGAGCTGATCGACGAACACGGCGTGGAATCCGTTCGTTTCGTGGCCACCTCCGCCACGCGCGACGCCGGCAATCGGCACGTGTTCGTCAACGGCATCACGAAGCGCCTGGGCGTGGAACCCGAAGTCATCAGCGGCCAGGAAGAAGCCGCCCTGTCCTTCGCGGGAGCATCGCTCGTCGCCCCCGCGACCAGCCCCCAGGACCGGGTTCTGGTGGTGGACGTCGGCGGCGGATCCACCGAGTTCGTGCTCGGCTCCTCGGACGGCATCATTGCCTCCCGCAGCGTGGACGTCGGGTGCGTCCGGATGACGGAGCGTCACCTGGGCTCCAACCCTCCCTCCCAGGAGCAGCAGGCTGCGGTCCTGAACGACGTCGACAAGGCCATCGACACGGTGCTGCAGTCCGTGCCCCTGGCCGAGACGCGTTGCCTGGTGGGTGTGGCCGGTTCCGTCACCACCATCACGGCCCGGGCGTTGGGCCTGGACAGCTACGACGCCGAGCGGCTCAACGGCACGCAGTTGAGCGTCCAGGAGATCGAGCGGGCCTGCCGGGACCTCACCGAGATGACCCGCGAGGAACGCGCACGCCAGCCCTACATGCACCCGGGGCGGGTGGACGTGATCGGCGGCGGGGCGCTCGTGTGGCGTCGTGTCCTGGAGCGCGTCACGGAGGCGACGTCCGGGCGTGTGGTCTCGTCCACCACCAGTGAGCACGATATTTTGGACGGCATTGCGCTGTCCCTGGCCCAGGACTGATCGGGGCCTGACCGATCCGCACCGGCGTCCGCGACGCCGTTCCCGCCACCGAACCGGAGGCTTCGTGCCGAGCAACGCCCCTGAGACATCCGGAACCACCCGCCGAACCTCCAACCACCAGGCCCCCGGTGCCGCGGCGAACCGACGCAGCGCACGGCGCGTCCTGCTCCGAGGGGTCGGCGTGGGCACGGTGGGAGTGCTCCTCGCCGGGGCGGCAACTGTCGCCGTCGTCGCCGACGGGGAATCGGCCAACACCTGGCAGACGCCCGCCGCAGCGACGACGGTGGACCCCCAGGTGACCCCGTCTCCCGACGGCCCGGCGCCGTCGGTCCCGGTCACCGACCCCACGGACGTCCCCAGCATCGACGCCAAGATGCCGATGACGGCGGCCGAGGCGCGCAAGGGGGAGTACTGGCTGGACGAGTACGGGGTCCGCGACGCCTGGAAGGAAGCCACGGGCGAAGGCGTCAAGATCGCGGTGATCGACACGGGCGTCGACGGCAGCCACCCTGACCTCCAGGGAGCGGTGGGGCCCGGCACGGACGTGTCCGGAGCGGGTTCCTCCGACGGTCAGGAGGGCTTGGGCGCGGAACCGCCCCACGGCACCATGGTTTCCTCCGTGGCTGCCGGGCGTGGTCACGGTGCGGCGTCCGACGGCGAACCCGGCGGCGGGACGGGCGTGATCGGCGTGGCCCCGGAGGCCGAGATCCTCCCGGTCTCCACGTGGCTGGGAACGGAGAAAGCCGGTGTGCGCTCGACTGACGAGCAGATCCCCGATGCCGTCCGGTGGGCCGTGGACAACGGTGCGGACGTCATCAACATGTCCGTGGGTTCCCCGCAGCAGACCTGGCCCGAGTCCTGGGACTCCGCCTTCGAGTACGCGGAGGAGAAGGACGTGCTCATCATCGCCGCGGCGGGCAACCGCGGCAACGGCATCACTCAGGTGGGGGCGCCCGCCACGATCCCCAGCGTCCTGACGGTCGGTGGCGTGGACCGTAACGGTGAAGCCGGGTGGGAGTCCTCGTCACAGGGCATCTCGATCTCCGTGGCGGCGCCCAGCGAGGACCTGGTGGGCGCCGTGCCCGGCAATTCCTACCAGGACTGGACGGGAACCTCCGCGGCAGCCCCCATCGTCTCCGGCACCGCCGCGTTGATCATGGACAAGTACCCGGACCTGTCGGCCCAAGAGGTGGCGCACAGGATCACCGCCTCGGCAGAGGACGCCGGTGCCACCGGGCGGGACCCGCTGTACGGGTACGGGATCCTGGACGTCCAGGCCGCGGTCTCAGGTGACGTGCCGCCCATGGAAGGCAACGGACCCTTGGGCTCGATGGCCGAGTGGGTCGAGGTCCACCGGCGCCACGAGTCCAAGGAAACCCCTACCGCCACCGGTAGTGCCCAGCCGTTGACGGACCAGGTCACCACCGAGGCCAAGCCACCGGAACCCGTTGAACCGTCGAACTCCACGGGTGCCCTGCCGGTGTTCATCTTGGCGGGCTTCGGCCTGCTGGTTGCGGGTGTCACGGGCGCGGCAGCCTGGCACATCCGGTGGCTGCTGCGCGGCGGCAAGAAGTCCGGACGCAACTGACCGGAGAACCTGCCTTCTCGTTGCGTCGGATGTGACTGGAAACACCGGGTCAAATAAGGCGTGAATGGGGTCTAGTTGTTCCGACGGGCGCGGTCTGGACTCGGGTCAGCGTTTAGACTCGGGACCATGGTTGACACTTTTTTGGCAAAGGACCGTAACCGGATCCTGATCGTCGGCGGTGGCTACGTTGGCTTCACCGTCGCCCAGCAACTTCAGAAGCGCATCAAGGCTTCCGGTGGTGTCGTGACGGTGGTTGATCCCAACCCGTACATGATGTACCTACCCTTCCTCCCCGAGGTGGCCGCGGGCAGCATCGAGGCACGCTCCGCCGTGGTCTCCCACCAGGAATACCTCAGCGACTGTGAACTGGTCTCCGGTCGCGTGACCGGCATCAACCACGCCGAACGCGTGGCGACTGTGCAGACCATCGCCGACGGGCCCGTCATCGAAATCCCCTACGACGAGATCGTCGTCGCAGGCGGTTCCGTGACCCGCGCGTTCCCCATCAAGGGCCTGGGTGAGTCCGCGATCGGCATGAAGTCGATCGAGGAAGCCGTGGCCGTGCGCAACTGGGTGCTCGAGCGCATCGGCATCGCCTCCCAGTCCATGGACGAGGACGTTCGTCGTCGTGCCCTCACCTTCGCCGTCGTGGGCGGCGGATTCGCCGGGATCGAAACCATCGCGGAGCTCGAGGACCTCGCCCGGGACACCGTGGAGCGCGACCCGCGCCTCAAGGTCTCGGACCTGCGCTTCGTGCTGATCGAGGCCGCTGGACGCATCATGCCCGAGGTTTCCAAGGAGCGTGCCGAGAAGGTCGTGGCGCACCTGCGTTCACGCGGTATCGAGGTTCTGCTCAACACGTCGCTGGACTCGGCCGAGGACAACCACCTCAAGCTCATTAACATGCAGGACAAGTCGCCCGCCGGTGAGATGGACGTGGACACCCTCATCTGGACCGCAGGCGTTGCCGCCAACCCGCTGTCCAAGAACTCGGACTTCCCGCTCGACGAGCGCGGCCGCATCCGCGCCGGGGCGGACCTGCGCATCACCGGCGACGACGGCCCCATCCAGGGTGCCTGGACGGCCGGCGACACCGCAGCAGTCCCGGATCTCTCCGGTGGCGGCGTCGGTGGCTTCTGCGTGCCGAACGCCCAGCACGCCGTGCGCCAGTCCAAGGTCCTGGCCAAGAACATCCTGGCCGCCCGTGAGGGCCGCGAACTCGAGGACTACTACCACGAGAACATCGGCGCGGTCGCCGGGTTCGGTCTCAACAAGGGCGTGGCCAACCTCAAGGGCGTGGAGTTCCAGGGCTTCCCGGCCTGGGCCATGCACCGCCTGTACCACGGCTACGCCATCCCGACTCTCGAGCACAAGGTTCGCGTGTTCACGGAGTGGGGCCTCAACATGATCTTCGGGCGCAACACCGCCCCGATCCGTCACGTGCGTGACCCCCGCCTGAACTTCCAGACCGCCACCGGTCAGGAAGTCGTGCGCACCAAGATCAGGCTCTGAGCTGATCGAAAGGTAGCCCCTCACCGCGTTCGCGGGGAGGGGCTACCCTGTGCCCCCATAGCCCAATTGGCAGAGGCAGCGGACTTAAAATCCGCGCAGTGTGGGTTCGAGTCCCACTGGGGGCACTCTAGGGTCGGGATCCAGTACTTGAATCGGTACTCGGAATGCCCGACCACGATCGCAAACTACGGTCGATCCATCGGCGATGTAGAAGGTGCAAGAGCCGAGAGCGTTGCCGCGAGTCCATCCACGCGTACCGTGGGGTCATGCGCTTTGAAGTGGACGCCATCCTGTTCGACATCGACGGCACACTGGTCGATTCCACATCGGCCGTCACCCGGTCCTGGACCAAACTGGCCGACCGCCACGGCATGGACCCGGAGCGGATTCTGCGTGTGTGTCATGGTCGCCGGTCGCGCGACACGATCGAGGACCTGTTCCCGCCGGAGTCCCATGACGACGCCGAACGTGAACTCCATGCGCTGGAACTCGCCGATCTGAGCGAGGTCATCGCGCTGCCGGGGGCAGCTGCGCTGCTCACGCGGCTTCCGGCGCAGCGGTGGGCCGCCGTCACATCCGGTGACCGGGAGTTGATGACAGCTCGCCTGTCGGCCGGGAAGATGCCGGTGCCCGAGGTCATGATCACCTCGGAGGACGTCACCGTGGGCAAGCCGGATCCGCAAGGGTACCGAATGGCTGCCGAGCGCTTGGGCTTCGATCCCGCCCGGTGTCTGGTCGTGGAGGACGCGCCGGCCGGGCTACAGGCCGGTTCGGCTGCCGGCGCGCACGTGCTGGCCGTGGCGACCTCGCACAACGCGGCTCAAGTCGCCCCCTACGCTCACTCGGTGGTGGGCGACCTGAGCGAGTTTTCCGTCACGGTCGACGACGACGGAGGGCTGGTCGTGGAGTCGCAGTCCGGGGCATGAGGTCGTGATCCGGGCACTCAGCGCGTGAACCCGCCCTCTGAATTGATTACTTGACCGGTGATCCAGGAAGCTTCGTCCGTGAGCAGCCACGTGATCAAGCGAGCAGGATCATCAGGTTCGCCGAAACGGCCGAACGGAAACATGTGCTTCATGGACTCCCAGGCCTCGGGCCCCAGGTACCCCGTGTCAACCGGACCCGGGTTCACGGTGTTGACCCGGATGCCGTCCGGGGCGAGTTCGTCCGCCAACGTGGCGGTGATCCCTGCCAAGGCCGCTTTCGCCGTGGCATAGGCGACTTCGCCACGCATGGGTCCCTGGTTCTGGCCGGAGGTCATGAGGACGATCGTTCCGGAGAGCATTTGGGCAGCAAAGGATTGCGCCAACAGCAGTGACGCTCGCGTGTTGACGTTCCAATGGTGATCGAGATCCGCCGCCGTGATCTCTCGGAGGTGGCCGTCCGATCCACTCACCGCGTGATTGCACACCAAGGCGTCCACCCGTCCGAACTCCTGCACAGCAGCGTCCATGACCTGCTTCGCAGCCGCGGGATCGGAGAGGTCGGCATGGATGTCCGCCACCCTGGCCCCGTCGATCAGGTGTTCCCGTACACCCGCCAGGACGGCGTCGACGTCGTCGTCACCCCACGGTTGCTGAGCGTCGTGCGGTGAATAGTGGTGGCAGAACACATTGGCTCCGTAGGCAGCTGCCCGACATGCCGTTGCGTACCCGATGCCGGACCGCCGACTGACTCCCGTGATGAGGACGGAACGCCCCCGCAGGGGGAGGGGGTCGCGTTCGAGGGTCGGTGGCGTCATGTTTCCATCTTGCCCGGTCGAACACGATTGCTCTCGGACCGACCCCGACGTAAAGTCATCACATGATGACATCATCGAATGATGACAAAACTGGAGCGCGCTCGGACGGTGGGCCGGCCGCGGTCAACGTACGGTCGCTGACCGTCCGGAAGGGCAAGAAAGAGGTCCTCCACGGGATCGACCTGAAGCTCCGCACCGGCAGCATCACCGGCCTGTTCGGCCCTTCGGGGTGCGGAAAGACCACGCTCATGCGCTCGATCGTCGGAGTGCAGAAGATCCACAGCGGCACGATCACCGTGCTCGGGGCGCAGCCGGGTGCCAAGGCGCTGCGCTCGGAGGTGGGATACGTGACGCAGGCCGCCGCCGTGTACCGCGACCTCACGTTGGAGCAGAACGTTCGCTACTTCGCCCGGCTGTACGGCGCGGGGGCGGAGCGTGTCAGAGAAACCATCGAGGCCGCCGGCCTGACCGAGCAGACGGAGCAGAAGGTGCAGTCCATGTCGGGTGGCCAGGCCTCCCGCGCGTCCCTCGCCTGCGCCCTGGTGGCCGACCCCAAATTCCTTGTGCTCGACGAACCCACGGTGGGCTTGGATCCCGTCACCCGCGAGGAACTGTGGGGCCATTTCCGCGGGGTGGCCGAGCGCGGAACCACCATCCTGGTGTCCAGCCACGTCATGGACGAAGCGGGGCACTGCGACCGTCTGGTGCTCATGCGCCACGGCGTGATCCTCCAGGACACCGATCCCGCGGAGCTCCTGGAGGCAACGGGTACTTCGACCTACGATCAGGCGTTCCTGTCGGTCATCACGGAAGGGGTGGCGGCATGAACCCGCGGACCTTCGGGGCCAGTGCCCTGAGAATCATTCAGCAACTCACCACCGACCGGCGCACTCTGGGACTCATCCTGGCCGTCCCGTTGGTCCTGGTGACGTTGCTGTACTACGTCTACCGGGACGTGCCGGTGCCGCCCGGCGGGCAGGACCCGTTCCCCCGGATCGCCCTGATCATGCTGGGAATCCTGCCCATGCTGGTCATGTTCGCGGTGACGTCCGTGGCCATGTTGCGGGAGCGAACCTCCGGGACCCTGGAGCGTCTGTGGACCACGCCGCTGCACCGGGCCGACCTGGTGGGTGGATACGCCCTGGCCTTCGCCGGTATGGCGGTGTTGCAGTCGCTGCTGCTCAGTGCCGTGACGTACTGGTTCCTGGGGGTCACCACCGAGGGGTCCGCCGGGTGGGTGGTGCTGGTCGCGGCGCTGTCCTCGACGGTCGGCATTGCCTTCGGGCTGCTGGCCAGTGCCTTCGCCCGCACCGAGTTCCAGGCCGTCCAGTTCATGCCCGTGTTCATCTCTCCGCAGATCTTCCTGTGCGGACTCCTGGTGGACACAGACCTCATGCCGGAGGCCTTGCAGTGGCTGTCGGACTTCATGCCCATGACCTATGCGGTGGACGCCCTCATGCAGATTCGGGACAGTGCGAGCATGGGATCGGACTTCACCGGCGACGCGCTGATGCTGGCCGCCATGGCCCTTGGTGCCCTGCTGCTCGCCGCACTGACCATGCCGCGCAGCACCCGATGACGGTGCAGGCCACGGCGAGACCTTCGGAGCACGTGTGAGAGGACAAGCGTGAAGGGACAACGGACCCAACAACGGATCCTGACCGCCGCTCGATCGGCTTTCGCCGAGCGCGGTTACGACGGCGTCTCCGTACGTTCCGTCGCCACCGCGGCGGGGGTGGACCAAGCCCTCGTGCACCGTTACTTCGGCACCAAACAGGAGCTGTTCTTGGCGGCCACGGAGGTTCCCCGCCACATGGGTGAAGTCGTTCAGGGCGCGATGCAGAAGCCGGACGAGGAGCTGGGTGCCGCCCTGGTGGAGGCGGCGCTGCGCGCCTGGGACTCCGAGGTGTCTGCGGCCTTGATCTCGACCGCCCGCACGGTCCTGGCCTCTGCGGAAGCCGCCCCTGTGGTGCGTGACGTGGTCCTCGGAACGATCCTGCGGGACCTGCCGACCAGGATCGGCGCCCGGTACGGGGAAGGGGAGAAGCGGGTGAGCCTGGTGGCCACGCAGATGGTGGGCCTGCTCGTGGCGCGGAAGCTCGTCGGCCTGGAACCCGTGGCCTCCATGTCCGTGGAGGAGCTCGCGGCGTTGATCGGCCCCACTGTTCAGCGCTATCTCACGGGCGACCTCGAAGGCATCCAGCCCGAGGCGTGAACCGGGGCAGACGCGTCAGGACTTGACCAACCGCTTGATGGCAGCGGTGGCCTCCGCGATCTTCTCCTTCGCCTCCGCGTCCCCGGTGCGTGCCGCCTCCACCACGCAGTGTTCGAGGTGGTCCTCCAGCAGGCCCAGGGCCACGTTCTCCATGGCGCCGGTCAGTGCCGAAATCTGGGTCAGGACGTCGATGCAGTACTTGTCCTCGTCGATCATCCGGTGGATCCCGCGGACCTGTCCCTCGATGCGCTTGAGCCGCGCGAGGTAGCGGGCCTTGTCCTCCAGGTAACCCCGGTGCGGATGCGGAGTGTCAGGGGCATCGGCCGAGGGCGCTTCGTCGATGTCGAGCGGTTCCGAGGGCGTGGTCATCGTGGTGCTCCTGTGGTTCGTGGTGCCGCAGTCGTCGGGGCTTCGGCTTCCGTAGGCGTCTTCTCGAGTGGCGCGTCTTCCGGTGTTCGGGCGGTGCTCCGCGGATTCGCGGCCTTGAAGGAGCGCAGCCGCAGACTGTTGGAGACCACGAAGACGCTCGAGAATGCCATGGCCGCGCCGGCCAGCATGGGATTGAGCAGGCCGAACGCCGCCAGCGGAATCATCGCCACGTTGTAGGCGAAGGCCCAGAAGAGGTTGCCCTTGATGGTACGCAGCGTGCGTCGGGACAACCGGATCGCGTCGGCGGCCGTCCGCAGGTCACCGCGGACCAGGGTGATGTCCGCCGCCTGGATGGCCGCGTCCGTGCCGGTGCCCATCGCCAGGCCCAGATCGGCCTGTGCCAATGCCGGAGCGTCGTTGACGCCGTCGCCGACCATGGCCACCACACGGCCCTCCGCTTGCAGGCGTTGGACCGATTCCACCTTGTCGGCGGGAAGGACATCGGCGACCACGCGATCGATTCCCACCTGCGCCGCAACCTGCTCGGCAACGGCGCGGTTGTCACCCGTGAGCAGCACGGGCTCCAGCCCCAGCGCCTTGAACTGGGCCACGGCTTCGGCACTGGTCGGCTTGAGTTCGTCGGCGACCACCAGGACCCCACGGGCCACTCCATCCCAGGCGACGACGACGGCTGTACTGCCCGCCGACTGAGCCTGGTGGACGGCTTCACTCAGCCGCGCGGGAAGCGTAAGGCCGCGGTCGATCAGCAGCTGGGGTCGGCCGACGATCACCTCGTGGTCCTCAACGGTGCCTTCCACGCCCAGACCCTCGACGTTCTGGAAGGAGTCGGAGGTGGGGAGGGCACCGATCTCTGCGGCGGCACCGCGTGCCACAGCCTGCGCGATCGGGTGCTCGGAGGCGTTCTCGACGGCGCCTGCACGGCGAAGGACATCGGCGCGGGCGGTGGAGTCGTCGGTGACGACGCTCGCCAGGGTCATTTCCCCGCGGGTCACGGTCCCCGTCTTGTCCAGCACCACAGTGTCCGTGCGGCGCGTGGACTCCAGGACCTCCGGCCCCTTGATCAAAATGCCCAGCTGGGCTCCACGCCCGGTGCCGACCAGCAGCGCCGTCGGAGTGGCAAGGCCCAGGGCGCACGGGCAGGCGATGATGAGCACGGCCACCGCGGCGGTGAAAGCAGTGGCGGGGGTTGCGCCGCTCGCCAACCATGCAATCACCGTGACCAGCGCAACCAGGAACACGAGTGGCACGAACACCGCGGAAATCCGGTCCGCCAGCCGCTGTACCCGGGCCTTTCCGGACTGGGCGGCCTCGACCATGCGGGCCATCTGGGCCAGCTGCGTGTCCGAGCCCACCCGGGTGGCGCGAACGACCAGGCGGCCCCCCTTGTTCACGGTTGCGCCGGTGACGGCATCGCCCTCGGTCACTTCGACGGGAACGGATTCCCCCGTCAGCATCGATGTGTCAACGGCAGAGCGGCCCGCGACCACGGTGCCGTCCGTGGCGATCTTTTCGCCCGGGCGGACCACGAACTCGTCACCGGTGCGCAACGCGTCGGTGCTGATCCGCTCCTCGCGGCCGTCCCGCAGGACGGTGACGTCCTTGGCACCCATTTCGAGCAAGGCGCGCAATGCGGCACCCGCCTGGCGCTTCGACTTCTTCTCGAAGTAGCGCCCGGCCAGGACGAATGTGATGACCCCCGCGGCCACTTCCAGGTAGATGTTGTCCAGGCCGTCCGTGCGCGACAGCGTGAACTCGAAGGTGTGCTTCATCCCCGGGTGACCGGCGTGTCCCAGGAAGAGTGCCACCACGGACCAGATCAGCGCCGCCGCCGTGCCCACCGTGATCAGCGTGTCCATGGTTGCGGCGCCGTGGCGCAGGTTCTTGAGCGTGGCCCGGTGGAAGGGCCACCCGGCCCACACCACCACGGGGGCGGCCAGCACCAAGGAGGCGAACCCCCAGTAGTCGAACTGCAGAGCGGGGATCATCGCCAGGAGAATGACGGGTACGGAAAGGATCACGGCACCGATCAGTCGTTGGCGCAGGGCTTTGAGTTCCGTGTCCGCCCTGGTGGGCTCCGAGCCAGCAGCATTGGAGGGCCCTGCCGGGTTTGCTGCGTCCCCGGCGGCATCAGCCCTGGGCTTACTCGGGTTGTCGGTCGCCGGTGGGGGAGGCAGCTGTGCGGTGTATCCGGCCTGCTCGACCTGTTCGACGAGCGTCTGCGGATCCAGGTCCACGGGCAGGTCCACCGACGCCTTCTCCGTGGCGTAGTTGACGCTTGCCGTCACGCCGTCGAGCTTGTTGAGCTTGCGTTCGACGCGCGCCGCGCACGAGGCACAGGTCATGCCTCCAACGTCAAGGTCGATGTGGGTCAAGGCCCGTGGTGCGGTCGTGAGGTCGGGGGTGCTCATGAGACAAACCTATACCCCCTTGGGGTATAGGTTGCAAGTGGGTTCGGCGATCTGCTCGTCACCATCACCGTCACAATCTGGTGAAAACTCTGTTCGCCTCCAGATGAGGCCCGGGGGACCGGCAGGACGCGCTGGTACCGTTGGCGGGGAATTCCTGTACGCCCACCGCCCTGATCCCCTGCCGGAGCCGCGCCAGCGGACGCTCGGGACCAGACCGAAAGGACGACTTCCATGGGCAACCCGTTGCTCCGCGACTTCAGCTCGAAACACAGCGCCCCGGCTGCACCCCAATACGGTCAGGCGCCGTACGGCCAGCAGCAGTACGGTCAGGCTCCCCAGTATGGCCAGCAGCAGTACGGTCAAGCGCCGTCGGCCGAGCAGATGCAGGGCTGGTACGACAGCCCCGCAGCCTCCGGTGAGCAGACCGGCCGCATGACACTGGACGACGTCATCATGCGCACCAGCCTCACGCTGGGAACAGTGATCGTCTTCGCAGTGGTCGGTTGGATGTTCCCCGTGCTTGCCTTCCCGGCCGCACTGGTCGGTCTGGTTCTCGGACTGGTCAACTCGTTCAAGCGTGAGCCTTCCGTTCCCCTGATCATGCTCTACGCCGTGGCCGAAGGCCTGTTCGTGGGCGGCATCTCCGGGATCTTCCAGAACGTCTATCCCGGCATCGTGCTGCAGGCCGTGATCGGGACCATCGGCGTCTTCGTCGCCGTCTTGGCGCTCTACCGCATGCGCATCCTGCGCACCAGTCCGCGCCTGACCAAGATCGTGATCGTGGCGATGATCGGCTACCTGGTCTTCGCCCTGGCCAACTTCGGCCTGTCCATGTTCGCCGGCTTCAACGTCCGTTCGGACATCGAGATCTTCGGCATCCCGCTGGGCGTCTTCATCGGTGGCATCGCCATCCTGCTGGCGGCCTACTCCCTGGTCATGGACTTCGAATCCATCGAGCGCGGTATCGGCCGGGTGGCACGCAAGTACGCCTGGTCCGCAGCCTTCGGTCTGACCGTGACCCTCATCTGGCTCTACGTCGAGATCCTGCGGATTCTCTCCCTGCTGCAGCAGGACTGAACCTCAGCGGCAACCACGCGGCGAGGGGGGGGGGGGGGGGGGGCGGGGGGGCCGCGGGGGCGGGGGGGGGCGGGGGGGGGGGGGCGGGGGCCCGGGGAGGTGGGCCGCCGTCGTCGCGTGTCGGGTCAGCGCAGTTCCAAAGGCGCCCGTGACGGCGGCAGCGTGGCCGCGTGGTCACCGGCGAACTCAGGCGCTGGGCGGCCGACGAACAGCCAACCGAGGACTTCCTCCTCCGACTTCAGCCTGTAGAACCGGGCCAGGAGTTCTGCGTCCGGGCTCTTGCGCGGTGACCACTGGGTTGCCCAGCCACTGGCGTAAAAGGCCGCCTCCAGCACCACGCGGGCACCGAGGGCCTCTCCGCGTTGGAGGCGCCTGGGCAGCCCGGACCCGCGTCGCGGCCGAAAAATCAGGGCCAGAGCCAGCCCCCCGTTTGAAGCGAAGGCCAGCGACCCACGGAAAGCCGCGACTCGCCGCATCTGCTTGCCCTTGAGTCGCGGCGTCGTCTCCTTGAGATCCGGCAGGTTCTTGAACCCGGACAGAGCCGCCGCGAGCTGTGGTGCATCCTCTCGCCGGGTGCCGATGAGCCGCCAGGCGGGGCGGGTGCCTGGCACGGCGGGTCCCACGGCCGCGGAGACGATCCGTTCCAGCTCGGCGCGCTCCGGAGCCTCGGCCGTAATGGCCTGGGCCGGACGGCGCTGGGCGAGGACACGCAAGAACTGGAGGGACATACCTCCATCATGGCATCTCACGGACTGCCGTGACGGTGTTCACCATGTCGTTCAACGGACTGAATCAATGCGAACATGGTGGTCATGTCGTCCACGAACTCCAGAACCGACCCCGGACAGAAACTTGCGCGGATCCATGAGCCGGAGCTCCCGGGTGCCACGGGCCCGGACGGGTCGGCGGTCTCTGTACCCGTGCGGGTCGCTGCAGCCTGGTCCTGGCGCCTCATCCTGATCGTTGCGGCCGTCATGGGTGCCGGTTGGTTGCTGAAGCACGTGAGCAACGTGCTTATCCCCGTGCTCCTAGCCGCACTGCTGGCCGGGCTCCTCTCACCAGCGGTCAAATGGCTGCGTGGCAAGCACTTTCCGTCCTTCTTGGCGGCCGCGACCGTGGAGATCGGGCTGATCGTTGTCGTACTGGGTCTGTTGGCTCTGGCGGGGCAGCAGATCATCTTTGGATTCAGTCAGTTGAGCGACTCCGCCATGCGGGGCATCAACACGTTGCTCGGGATGATCGAGGACCTGCCCTTCAACATCTCCACCGAAACACTCAACGAATGGGTGGACAAGGGCACCAGCGCGATTCAGAACAACTCCTCGACCATTGTGTCCGGAGCGATCTCCTTCGGGTCCACCGCCGGAAACATCGTCACCGGCATGTTGATCATGCTGTTCACGTTGCTGTTCTTCCTGGCCGACGGGGAAAAAATCTGGCTGTTCATGGTCAAGCTCTTCCCGCGCCCTTCCCGCCCGGCGGTCAACGGCGCTGGCCGCCGCGGGTGGCTGTCCCTGGTCCAGTACGTTCGCATCCAGGGTTTCGTGGCATTCATCGATGCCGTTGGTATCGGGTTGGGCGCCTTCCTCCTGGGGGTGCCGCTCGCGGTTCCGCTGGGCATTCTGGTTTTCCTGGGCTCGTTCATTCCCCTGGTGGGTGCCATCCTGACCGGGATCATCGCGGTGTTGGTCGCCCTGGTGGCCAACGGGCCGTGGATCGCCCTGGGCATGCTTGGAGTCGTGATCCTGGTCCAGCAGCTGGAGTCCAACGTCCTGCAGCCGTTGATCATGGGTAAGGCCGTGTCCCTACACCCCCTGGCCGTGTTCCTTGCCGTGGCCAGTGGCTCCGTGGTCGCGGGCATCCTGGGTGCGTTGTTCTCCGTGCCCCTGTTGGCCGTGCTGAACTCGGTGATTCGCTACCTCTCCGGCCAGGGCTGGCGCAATGATCCCGAGATCGCGTGGCAGCCGTACTACTTCCCGTGGGAGATCCGGAAGATGGCCAAGAAGGAGGAACTGACCAGGGAGCAGGTCCTCCAGCAGTTCCGCCGCTTCTCCCGGTCACGTCACAATGAGGACGCCGGCAAGCAGAACAAGGATGCCGAGAAGGCAGCCGCGGCCCACGAGAAGGAACTGGCGGTCGCGGCCGCTGAAAAGGTCCAGGCCGCGGAGGCCCGCCGGGATGCCCGCTCGAGTGCCGGCGCCGTCGTGGATTCCGACGACGACGCCCGTGCCGTCCCTACTCGTTCGGCCACCGCCGTGGAGACTTCCGAAGCCTCTCGCATGCCGCACGGCCTGGGGCGCGACGTCGGGCGTGAGACGCCGGAACGCGTGATTGGAAGTCCCGGTCACGACCCCGAGGAGTTCCCCCAGAACAAGGGGATGGATTCCGACCCCGAGGCCCATCCCGGTGCCCGTCGGGAATCTGACCTTGAAGACCCCGACACCCAGAACGATCCGGGACGTGCCTGATGCTTGACAACGACGTGGCGGACCCAGCGGTCACGGAGCCCAGGCGGGGCGCTCCGAACCTGGCCGATCTCCCGGTCGCGCTTGAAGACGTCGAGCACGCTGCCTCCCTGCTGGAAGGGGTCATCGAACGAACCCCCGTGGCCCATTCCCGCGCGCTGTCCCGGATGCTCGGATCGGAGGTCTGGGTCAAGGCCGAGAACCTGCAGCGCAGTGGCTCGTTCAAGGTGCGTGGTGCGTACAACCGCATGGCCCAGCTGACTGACGAGGAGAAGGCCCGCGGCGTCGTGGCTGCGTCCGCCGGCAACCACGCCCAGGGTGTTGCCCTGGCGGCCCGTCGGCTGGGGATCCAGGCGACGATCTACATGCCGTTGGGTGCGGCGCTGCCCAAGGTGGCCGCGACCCAGGACCACGGTGCTGAGGTGGTCCTCCACGGGTCCAAGGTGGACGAGGCGCTCGCGGAGGCGCGTCGGGTGGCCGAGGAGACCGGCAAGGTCTTCGTGCATCCCTTCGACCACCCGGACATCATCGCCGGCCAAGGCACGCTGGGTCTGGAGATCCTGGACCAGGTCCCGAACGTGGACACCGTCCTCACGGGCGTCGGCGGAGGTGGGCTGTTGGCCGGTCTGGCGGTTGCCCTCAAGGCGCGTGAGGCCCAGGGTGGCCGACCGGCTCGAGTCATCGGGGTCCAGGCCGAGAACGCCGCCGCCTACCCGCCCTCCCTGGCCGGGGACGCGCTGGTCTCGCTCGAGAAGGTGTCGACCATCGCCGACGGCATCGCGGTCGGCCAGCCCGGCCAACTGCCGTTTCAGATCATCAAGGAACTGGCCGACGACGTCGTTACGGTGTCCGAGGACCGCCTGGCCGAGTCCCTCATCTTCATGCTGGAACGCAACAAGCTGGTGGTCGAGCCCGCCGGGGTCGTGGGCGTGGCGGCACTGCTCGACGGGCGTCTCAAGGAGACCTACGGGGATCTGGGGACGACGGTCGTCGTGCTCTCCGGGGGGAACGTCGACCCCATGCTCATGCTCAAGGTGATCCAGCGCGGTCTGGCCGCTGCCGGACGTTACATGACCGTCAAGATGATGCTCGTGGACCGTCCCGGCGAACTGACCCACATCTCGAGCATCATTTCGCGCCTGGACGCCAATGTCACGGGCGTGGACCACACCCGAATCGGTGGCTCGCTGGCCATGGGCGACGTGTCGATCACGATCGACATGGAAACCAAGGGACACGAACACTCACGTCAAGTGCTCGACGCGCTCGAGGCCGAGGGATACCGGCCGGTCGTCGTCCACTGACGTCTGTCTTCATCGGCGCTCAGGGTGGGGGCGCCCTCCTCGGCCTGCTTCGCTTGACGGCCCGCGGAAGGCGCCCCCACCCTGAGCGCAAGGACAAAGACGACGACGGGCGGACCCTCCGCAGGACGTCAAGCGACGCCGTCCAAGGAGGGTCCGCCCGTCGTCGACTGGGCGGTTGAGTGTTGACTCAGCCCTCGAAGGGCTTGGCTTCGAGGATCTCCACGGAGATCTCCTTGCCGTTGGGTGCCGTGTAGGTCACCGTCTCACCGGCCTTGTGGCCCTTGATTGCCGAGCCGATCGGGGAGTGGTCGGAGAAGACCTCCATGCCCGTGCCGCCCACCAGGTCCTCGGCAACTTCGCGCGAGCCCAGCAGGAACGTCATCTCGTTGCCCGCGACCTCGGCGGTCACGACCATGCCGGATTCGACGATGCCGTCGTCGGCAGCCTTCTCACCCACGGTGGCGTTCTCCAACAGGGAGGTCAGCTGGGCGATGCGGCCCTCGTTCTTTCCCTGCTCCTCGCGGGCAGCGTGATAGCCTCCGTTCTCCTTGAGGTCGCCCTCTTCGCGTGCGGCTTCGATCCGGTCGACGATCTCCTGGCGGTAAGGACCGGAGATGTAGTCGAGCTCCTTCTTGAGCCGGTCGTAAGCCTCCTGGGTCAGCCAGGCGCCCTGGTTTTCGGGGGTCTCGGGCACAGTCGTCTTCTCTCTGTCTGCAGGTTTTCAGTCGGTTGTGGTGATGGTCGGGATTACGCCGTGCGGGGGAGCGCCCCGACGTCGAATCGTCCCCGTGCCGTTGCCGACCCGCTGTTCCGTGCGGCGTTCGGTCACGGCGGGGCCCGTGGTCAGACACCAAAGTTTAGCCGAAAGGCCGTGATGGTCAGCACTCTGCCCACTGGGGTGCTGTCACGTGGCGGGCGGATTCGCCGTGGGATTCAGTCCAGCACCCAGCACTGTGCGACCCGGGCTGAATTGGCCTGGTTGGTGGTCCTGATCTCCACGCGATGCGCGCTGGTCTGCCCCGAGAGCTGGTCCGCGGGGACCTCACCAATGGTGGTTTCGGTGTAGCCCACCACCGCGTAGCTCTCGTTCAGAGCCTCCACACCGCAGCGCACGACCTCGTCCTCGCCCTTGGTGAGTTCGAAGTCCGCGGTGATCTGGGACGAGGAAATGAGCTCGAAGCCGACATCCTTGGTTGACGGGCGGTTGGAGCCACCCACGATGGTCCAGATGATGAACGCGGCGGCCACCAAGATCCCGACCGCCAGGACAACCCACCAGGCGCGCCGGGACACGGCGGGGGTGCGCCGCCTGGCGTAGCGCTGCTCAAGCACGGCATCGGTCTGGCTTTCGGGCATGAACCGAGTCTAGTGGCGGTGGCCGATGGGCCCGGCGGCGTCCACGGCGGCGCGTAGACTGGTCGCGCCGCCGCGTAGGTCGCAGCAGACCAGCGTCACAGCGGCACCCGACCGTTTCGACAGGGGCCTGGATCCCCGAAGGAGCCCGTTCGTGCCTTCGTACCCTGACCTTCGCCTCTTGGCAGTGCACGCCCACCCGGACGACGAATCGTCCAAGGGTGCCGGAACCATGTCGCATTACCGCGGACTCGGCGTGGACGTCATGGTGGCCACGAACACGGGCGGGGAACGCGGAGACATCCTGAACGCGGCCATGGAAGGCGTCCCGCACGCCGAACGCGACCTGCCGGGCTACCGCCGGGACGAGATGCGCCGGGCGGCCGAGGCACTGGACATCAAGCACCGGTGGATGGGTTTCATGGACTCCGGTCTGCCCGAAGGCGACCCGCTGCCACCGTTGCCGGCGGGCTGTTTCGCCTTGCAGCCCGTGGAGATCGCGGCGGCCCCGTTGGTCAAGCTGATCCGAGAGTTCCGTCCCCACGTGATCCTGACCTACGACGAGAACGGCGGGTACCCGCACCCGGACCACATCCAGACCCACAACGTCTCCATGCACGCGTGGCAGACCGCGGGGGACCCAACCGAGTACCCGGATCTGGGTGAGCCGTGGCAGCCGTTGAAGCTCTACTACGACAAGGCCTTCAACACGGAGCGCTTCATCGCGCTGCACGAGGCGATGACCGAACGCGGGCTGGAGTCCCCGTTCGCGGAGCGCATCGCGCGGATCATGGAGACCCAGGACGCCGAAGGCAACAAGGCCGTGTTGGGGGCACATCCGACGACCACCAAGATCTTCTGCCCCGAGTCCTTCTCCGTGCGGGAGGAGGCGCTGCGTTGTCACGAGACGCAGGTTGCGCCGGACTCCCTGTTCTTCGCCGTTTCTCCGGAGTTCCAGGCTGCGGCCTGGCCGTGGGAGGACTACGTGCTGGCAGAGAGCCGAGTTGATTCGCCGGTCCCGGAGACGTGCCTGTTCGCGGGGATCGTGGACGAGGTCCGGCCGGATCCCGATTACGCCCCGCAACCCGACTGGCAGATCTGATCGTCACCCGTCCCGGCCCGCGCAGTACCCCGCTGCCCGTGGCCTCCCGACGAACGCCCGCTGAAAGCTGAGTTCACCCCACATGTTGACGCTGTACCTACAGACCGCTGCACCCTCGGACCCCAACGACCTCATGCCGGGGTTGGAGCCGGAACAGGTCAGCCCCGGAGTAATCGGGTTCTTCGCCACGTTCTTCGTGGTCCTGGCCCTGACCGCCCTGATCCTGGACTTCATGCGCCGTCAGCGGCGTCTGCGCTACCGCATGGCGTACGCCCGCGAGCGTGAGGCCGCGGGGCGGACCGAGGCGCCGGAGTCCAGGGAAGAGGCTGCCGACACGCCCCAGGAACCGACTTCAGACGGTCAGGACCCGACCGACTTCACCGAGTGAACTTTCAACACGGGTTTCTGCCGATCGGGAGGCCTGATTGGTAGAAAACCGTGTTGAAAGTTGGGGGAGCGGGTCGGCGACGGCGCCGTCGGGGCCTCAGCTGACCAGGGTCGAGCCGAACATCGCGAACATGATCGAGATGTAGTGGCAGATGAAGCCCACGACCGTCCAGGCGTGGAACACCTCGTGGAACCCGAAGGTCCGCGGGGCCAGGATGGGCCACTTGAGGGCGTAGGTCACGGCTCCTGCGATGTACGCCAGCCCGCCGATGGCCAGCATGATCGTGGCCACGGGCTGCACGGGCCAGAACTGCGGCAGATACGCCACCGCGATGCACCCCATGACCACGTACAACGGCGTGTAGAGCCACCGGGGTGCGGACATCCAGACCAGCCGGAAGAGGACCAGGCCGATCGCCGAACCCCAGATGACCGTCAACAGCACGGTGGGATCCGGCATCAGCGCGATTGCTGCCGGGGTGTAGGTGCCGGCGATCAACAGGGCGATGTTCGTGTGGTCCAGCCGGCGCAGGACCGCCGTGACCCGGGGGGACCAGTAGCTGCGGTGGTAGATCCCCGAGACTCCGAAGAGCAGCAGGCCGGTCACCCCGAAGACTGCGCAGGCGATGCGCAGCTCGAGCGACGGTGCCAGGATCATGGCCACCAGGACCATCACGAAGGCCACGGGCGTGAAGGCCGCGTGGATCCAGCCGCGCCAGGCCGGCTTTCGCGGCACCGGCGGGTGAGCCAGGGTCGAGCCCAGCTTGTGCAGCAATGGAGACCGGGCCACGGTCTCCATGACCTCGGGGATGACCGGGGCGTGGCGCGTACGTCGTTTGCGCGACTGGCGCGCGGTGGAGGCTTGGTCGGACAAAGGAACCTCCTTGAAGTCGGGGCGGTCAGCGGCGGACGGTTCGGCCGCAACGATGCGCCGTCGGTGACGCCGGCGGGGCACCGGCACCTGAGAAGTACGCGGTACCACGGGGACCGGACACAATCCTAGGGCCAGAACTTCTGTGGATGCTGTGAGTCGACGGCGGCGCGACGGACACGCGATACATTGGGAGAATCCACGCAGAGTCATGACCAGCCACGGCGTCGGCCGCTCGTGGGCGATCGCTCGTCGTCGGCGGGTTGGGGTGGAGACGGCGCGGCAGAAGGCAGGGGAGAAGGGGAACGGAATGACGAAAGCTCGACCGTTCTACCGGATCTACGAACAGCGTCTGGCGGCCGATCTGGACCCCGAGCGCCTCCCGCACCACGTGGGCGTGCTGGTGGACGGCAACCGGCGTTGGGCCAAGCAGTTCGGCGGCTCGACCGAGGACGGGCACCGCGCCGGTGCGGAGAAGATCATCGAGTTCCTGGGCTGGTGCCGGGACCTGAAGATCCCCGTGGTCACTCTCTACGTGCTCTCGACCGAGAACCTCAAGCGTCCCGCCGCGGAACTCGGGCCGTTGATCGAGATCATCACCGGCCTGACCCAGCGCCTCCAGGAAGAAGGGCTCTGCCGGGCCCAACCCGTGGGTGCCCTGGAGATGCTTCCCCAAGCGCTGCGGGACAGGCTCGAGACACTGCGCACCGTGACCGCCAATAACCCCGGGCCGCACCTGAACATCGCCGTGGGGTACGGGGGCCGGCAGGAGATCGTGGATGCCGTCAAGGAGATCTTCACGGATGCCCTGGACCGGGGGGAGGACGTCCGTGAGCTGGTGGCGACCCTGTCCGCGGAGGACATCTCCGAACACCTCTACACCCGCGGTCAGCCCGACCCCGACCTGCTCATCCGCACCTCCGGGGAACAGCGCCTGTCCGGGTTCCTGATGTGGCAGTCGGCCTACTCGGAGTACTACTTCTGCGAAGCGCTGTGGCCGGACTTCCGTCACGTGGACTTCCTGCGTGCGCTCCGGGACTATGCCTCCCGCAAGCGCCGATTCGGCGGCTGACACCTCGCGGCCACTCGGTGTTGCGAGTCACATGCCGCGAGTTCACGGCTCATTCACGTGTCCTGGGCAGGCCCGGCTGAGCTGCTGTGTCACCGTGGCTTCAGGCGGCCGGTGACCGACGCCGGTCGTCCCGAACCGGAAGGACGCCGCGATGACGACCACCAGCACGGAACCCACCGTTGAGACCACCACGGGGGGCTCCGCTCAACCGCGATCGGGAGTGCGCTCCTACGTCGTGGACACCTCTGTACTGCTCTCGGACCCCCGAGCGATTCTGCGGTTCGCGGAGCACGACGTGGTGCTGCCGGTCATCGTGATCACCGAGTTGGAGGGCAAACGCCACGACCCCGAACTCGGGTACTTCGCGCGCAAGGCCCTGCGCCTGCTGGACCAGTTCCGCACGGAGCACGGCAACCTCAACAAGCCATTGCCCCTGGGCGACGACGGCGGGCGCCTGATCGTGGAGCTCAACCACGTCTCCGACACCGTGCTGCCCCACAGCTTCCGGCTCAAGGACAACGACTCGCGCATCCTGGCGGTCGCCAAGAACCTTGCTGACGAGGGGCATGACGTGTGCGTGGTGTCCAAGGACCTCCCCATGCGGGTGAAGGCCTCCGCACTGGGCCTGGACGCCGACGAGTACCGCGCCGAATGGGTCTCGGCAGCCGACTCCGAATACACCGGCCTGGAAGAGCTGGACGTGGACGACGACGTCGTCGCCCGCCTGTACTCGGACGAATCGGTTCCCGTCCCCGGTGCGCAGGGCCTGCCGACCAATTGCGGACTGGTGTTGCACTCCGTGCGCGGCAACGCGCTGGCCAGGGTGCGGGAAGACGGTACGGCCCGGGTGGTGCGGGGCGACCGCGAAGTCTTCGGGTTGTCCGGGCGCTCGGCCGAACAACGCCTGGCGATCGACCTGCTCCTGGACCCCGAGGTCGGGATCGTGTCCCTGGGTGGCCGCGCCGGAACGGGCAAGTCGGCCCTGGCCCTGTGCGCCGGGTTGGAAGCCGTTCTGGAACGTCAGGAGCACAAGCGGGTAATCGTCTTCCGCCCGCTGTACGCCGTGGGCGGCCAAGAGCTGGGGTACCTCCCGGGCACCGAGGACGAGAAGATGAACCCCTGGGGACAGGCCGTGTACGACACCCTGGGCGCTGTGGTCAGCGAGAACGTGATGTCGGAGGTGACCTCACGCGGGTTGATCGAGGTTCTGCCGTTGACCCACATCCGCGGGCGTTCCCTGCACGATGCCTGGGTGATCGTGGACGAGGCCCAGTCGCTGGAGAAGAATGTCCTGCTGACCGTGCTCTCCCGCATGGGGCAGAACTCCAAGGTGGTGCTGACCCACGACGTCGCCCAGCGGGACAACCTGCGGGTGGGGCGTCACGACGGCGTGACCGCGGTGGTCGAGGCCCTCAAGGGCCAGTCCCTGTTCGGACACATCACGCTGACCCGGTCCGAGCGGTCACCGATCGCGGCGCTGGTCACCGAGGTCCTGGAGCGCGCCGAGATCTGAGTCCCGGGGTTCGGGGGCCGTGGTGAGTGCGGTGAGTGCGGCCGGGTACGGGCGCAGCGCCAACCACACTCCGGACAGAACGGCGACGACCACCGGCACCGTTGCCACCCGTTCCAGGGCGGGCGGACCGTGCAGGACGACCTCGGGGTAGTTCTCGCCGAGCACTTGGGCCGCGAACACCGAGGGTGCGCTGGTGAAGGACCAGAACACCAGACCGATCAAGGTCAGGGCAACGGCCCACTGCCAAGCGGGCGCGGCCCGCGGCGCGGCGGGCACCAGGGCGATCATGAGGGGAGCGACCCACACCCAGTGGTGTTCCCACGTGATGGGGGAGATCAACAGCATGACCAGGGCGCCGATCACGGTTGCGGAGAAGAAGTCCTGGACACGTGAGGCCCGCCGAATGCCAGCCGCGCCACCGGCCACCACCAGCAGGACCGCGGCCAGCCAGACGGGCTTGAGCAGTCCGTCCGGCAGGTCCCACAGGTGCAGGAGGCCGTTGAGCGACATGTTGGAGATGCGGTCCACCTCACCCACGCGGCCGGTCTGCCACAGTTCGGAGGTGAAGTAGGCCCAGACCTCCCGGGGGAGGAACACGGCGGAGACCGCGATCGTCGTTGCCACACCGACGGCCATGCCGACCAGGGTGCGCCACCGTCCCTGGACCAGAGGCACCAGGCCCATGGCCGCCGGGGTGATCTTAAACCCGGCGGCCACGCCGGTGAGGAATCCGCTGCCCCACCGGCGCCGTGCCCGTCGCCCCAGGTCCACCAGGATCAAGATGGCTAACATGGTGTTGACCTGGCCGTACACGATGGTGAAGCGGGAGGGGTAGAGGTTCCACAGCACACCGCAGAACACGGCGAATGCCAGGAGCGTGGGGACCACGCGCACACCGAACCAGTCACGGGAGAACGGCGCCAGGCGCAGGCAGACGGCCGCCAGCACGCACGTGAGGAGCACCCCGACGACGGCCATGGTGGTCCACGCCTGCTCCAACGTCATGCCACCCAGCGGGTAGAACGCCAATGCGGACAGGGGAGGGTAGGTGAACGGCAATTCCAGTTTGCCCGCCTGGACCAGGACGGGGTCGTAGAGATCCGAGGTGGTGGGGTTGTTTCCCTGCAGCACCTGGGCGGCACGCCAGTACACCTGCATGTCCAGTCCCGGCTTCGGACGTGTCGCCAGGACGTAGGCCACGAATGCCGCGGACACGGCCAGCATCCCGCCGACCATGACCGCGAGTGCCGCGACCGAAGGAGTTCCCGGGCCGGGGCCGCGCAGGACACGGCTCGAGCGCTCGGGGGAAGCGGAACGAGAGGAACTCATGGGGACCCTTCGGTCGGAAGTGGCGGGGCGTGATCGGGCGCGGGACGCGGGTTCAGGCTGTCAGAGCGGGCCCGAGTGGGGGCGCGGCCGGACCCGCACCAGAGTACGGGGGACTCAGGCTCCCACCATCCACGGCACGTGCCGGGACACGTCCGTGAGGTCGAAGGACACGGGGGTGAAGAGGTCGTCCAGCAGGTACTCGTCCACCGCTTCGATCCGCAGTCGGTGACCTGCTCCGGCGAGGGGCCCTTCCAGAACGGTGGTGGAGACGCAGATCCCCGTGCGCTCGTCCACGACCACCCGCGTGGCGGCCGGTGTCAGGGCATGTCCCGGTTCGGAGGGTGCGTAGGAGGCCCCGGGGGTGACGACGGCGCTGCGCACGGCGCGTCTGTTGTCGTCCGTGCCCACCTGGACGTCGGTGATCGTGGCTGGACGCTGGGACGCCAGGTACAGGGGTTTGGGGGCGGGACCGGCGATCTCGACGGGGTCCAGGACGGCTTGCCACCGCCCACCACCGAAGACGGGATCCCCGTAGGCGGCTTCGGGGCGGCGCTCGACCAGGCCCGACCGGCGGTACACGGGCGCCACCAACGAAGGGGGCAGGAGCCAGGAGTCCGGACGAGAGGCCACGTAGAAGTCCTGCCGCGAACGGCCCAGGTCGGTCACGGTGTACAGGGGGTCCCCACCCAGGGTCTCGACCCGGAGGTCCTGCGGGCGGCGCACCCACGCGCGGACGGGGACAGGCGGGGTGTCAGTGCCGGCGCCCATGCTCGGATCCCGTACGCCTGTCGCTGCGGCACCCTCGCCCTGGGCGGGCAGGAGCCATTCGAGGGTGAAACGGACGGTGTCCCATTTCCACGGGGAGGACCGGCACAGCGCGGCGAACTCGTCCGGATCCGTCCCGGGGGCTGCGGCCGGACGCCCGTAATCCCTGGCAGATGACATGCCACCAGTCTAAGGACGGTGGCCCGGGCGGCCACGGGAGAGTGTCCACAGGTCGGCCCGGTGCGCGGCGGAGAGCTGCCCCCCGACTATGTTTGTGCACATGGGGGAGTACTTGACACTCCACGCATCCGCCGGGGAGCTGTCCGGGTTGGTGGCGACGTTCTGCGTCCTGCTCGCCCTGACCGGTCTGGCCCTGGTCGGCGTGTGGCTGATCTACGTAGATCTGCGTGACCACCGGCTGCCCGGCGTCGTCGTTCGTCCTGCCTGGGCCGGTGCCGCCGGGCTCCTGGGGTTGGCCGCCGTGCTCTCCGACCAACCGCAGCGCCTCCTGGGCATGGGCCTGGGTGCCATCGGCATGTGGGGTGTGTACTACCTGCTGCGCAAGGCTTCCGCGGGTGCGTTGGGCCTGGGGGACGTGCGACTGGCGGCCATGTTGGGAACCGTTCTGGGTTTCGCCTCCGTGTGGACCGTCCTGTGGGGAACCATTCTGGGGTTCCTGGTGGGCGGTCTGGTTGCCGTGGTGCTGCTGCTGACCAGGAGGGCGCACCTCACGGACAGGGTGCCGTTCGGGCCGTCGATGCTGGTCGGGGCCATGCTCGCGCTCGTCCTGGTCTGACCCCTGCCTCAAGCCCCCGCCGTCGGTCTCCATGGAGGCTCCGCGCGTGCCGTGTGACACCATCGGAGGCGTCAGCCCTCGTCCCCGAGCGCCAGGAGCCAACCGTGCCCACACCCGATTTCATCCTCGAGTTGCGTCAGAAGATCGGGCACGACTCGTTGTGGCTGGCCGGTGCCACGGCCGTCGTCCTGCGCGGCGACGACGTCCTGTTGGGGCGCCGAGCGGACAACGGCATCTGGGCACCCATCACGGGCATCGTGGACCCCGGCGAGGAGCCCGCGGACACCGCCGTGCGTGAGTGCCAGGAAGAGGCTGGTGTGGTCTGCGAGGTGGAGGGACTGGCCTGGGTCAAGGCGGGGGACGAGAAGGTGTTTCCCAACGGCGACCGTTGCATCTTCCTGGACCACACGTTCCGGTGTCGCTGGGTCAGCGGGGAACCGGTGGTCAACGACGACGAATCCACCGAGGTCGGCTGGTTCCCCCTCGACGGGCTTCCGCCCATGAAAGATGAACTCCTGCAACGCATCCGCATGGCCGTCGAGTTCGACGGACGCACACGATTCGTGGCGGGTCGCCCGGGCCCCGGCGACCACGCCGCCGGGGCCCACGAAACCGCATGAGGTGGCTGCCGGTCACCTTCATGCGCGGCGACATCGCGGTCGCCTGAATCCACTCACCTAGCGCAGAGCGTTGGCGTTGCGCAGATTGGAGCGGGCCATCGACACGGCCTCACCGGCGCCGCGGTTGAGCACGACCTTGCTCATCGCGGTGGCGAAACCGAAGACCTGGTCCCCGGTGATCTTGGGCGGCATGGACAAAGCGTTGGGGTCGGTGATGACCTCCACGAGTGACGGACCGTCGTGCGAGAGCGCTGACTTCAGCGCCCCCTCCACGTCCTTGGCCTTGACCACGCGCTGTGCCTGGAATCCCAGGGACTCCGCCACCTTGGCGTAGTTGGCGTCCGGGACGTCGACGCCGAAGTCGGGCAGACCGTCCACCAGCATCTCGAGCTTGACCATGCCCAGCGTGGAGTTGTTGAACACCACCACGGTGATCGGCAGCCGATACATCGCCGCCGTGACCAGTTCGCCCATGAGCATGGACAGACCGCCGTCGCCGGACATCGAGATCACCTGACGGCCCGGGTGGGCGACCTGGGCGCCGATCGCATGGGGTAGTGCGTTGGCCATGGACCCGTGCAGGTACGACCCGATGATCCTGCGGGTCCCCAGCGGCCGGATGTAGCGGGCCGACCACACGTTGCACATCCCGGTGTCCGCCGTGAAGATCGCGTCCTCGGCAGCCACCTGGTCCAGCATGTCCGCGACGTACTCGGGGTGAATGGGGTGCAGGCGCTTGACGTTGCGTGTGTAGGCGCCTACGGCGTTGTTCATGAGCTTGTCGTGACGCCTGAGGGTCTTCTTCAGGAAGCTGCGGTCCTTCTTGGCCTCGAGCAGCGGCAGCAGGGCTTCGAGGGTGGGTTTGACGTCGCCCTGCACCGGGTACTGCACATCCGTCCGGCGGCCCAGCGCGGAAGGGTCACGGTCCACCTGGATGGTCACCGTGTCGGGCAGGAACTGGTCGTAGGGGAAGTCCGTGCCCAGCATGAGCATCACGTCGGCGTCCTGTAGACCCTCGGCCGCGGCCCCGTACCCCAGCAGACCGGTCATGCCGACGTCGAACGGGTTGTCGAACTGGATGGCGTCCTTGCCTCGCAAGGAATGGCCCACGGGGGCCCCCAGCGTCTCGGCGAGCTGGATGACCTGGTCGTGGGCTCCGCGCACGCCGTCGCCGGCGAAGATTGCGACCTTCTTGGCGTCGTTGAGCACCCCTGCGATCTCCTGAACACACTCCGGGTTCGGCACGGTCGAGGCCGCCATGACCGGTGTCCAGTGCGGGGTCTTCTCCGTGGCCTCCAGATGGGCCACGTCGCCCGGCAGGGTCACGACGGCGACGCCGCCCAGCCCGGTGGCGTGCTGGATGGCCGAACGGACCACGCGCGGTGCCTGCTTGGTGGTCGAGATCAGCTCGCTGTAGACCGAGCACTCGTTGAACAACCGGTCCGGGTGGGTCTCCTGAAAGAAGGACTGGCCGATCTGGGCCGACGGGATGTGCGAGGCGATGGCCAACACCGGGGCACCCGAACGCTGCGCGTCGTACAACCCGTTGATCAGATGCAGGTTGCCGGGCCCGCAGGAGCCCGCACACACGGCGAGTTCGCCGGTCAGTTGCGCTTCTGCGGCGGCCGCGAAGGCCGCGGCTTCCTCGTGGCGGACGTGGACCCAGTCGATGCCGCCCTTGGCGAGTCCTCCGGTCTGGCGCACGGCGTCCACCACGGGGTTGAGGCTGTCGCCCACGATCCCGTAGATGCGCTTGACACCGGCGGCCTGAAGTTGGGCGACGATCTGTTCGGCGAGTTTCACAAGGGCCTCCTCAATCTCACGCGGGCCACAGTGAATCTGGGTCCTGGCGATTTCCGCCATCCTAAGCAGACATAGGAACCCGTGTCCGCCGGTGACGCAGGGATGTCAGCCCTCGGCTGATCGGTATGACCTCATGAGTCGGCCCCGCGGAGGAATCCGCGGGGCCGACTCATGAGTGACCTGGTTATGCCCCCACGGGCGGGAGCAGGGGGATCAGGCGTTGGGGCCCGTCATGGTGGTGACGTCCAACTTGGCGTCCAGCTGCTCCTCGGTGAGGTTGGTGCCGTCCACGTAGCCGAGCTCCACGGTGGCTTCGCGCACCGTCACCTTGTTCGCCACGGCGTGCTTGGCGATCTTGGCGGCGGCCTCGTACCCGATGGCCTTGTTCAGCGGGGTCACGATCGACGGCGAAGCCTCGGCCAGGAAACGGCAGCGCTCCTCATTGGCGGTGAGGCCATCGATCATCTTCTCCGCCATGACCGTGGAGGTGTTGGCGAGCAGACGAATGGACTCGAGTAGGTTGGCCGCCATCACGGGGATACCAACGTTGAGCTCGAACGCCCCGTTGGTCGAGGACAACGCAACGGTGGTGTCGTTGCCGATGACCTGCGCCGCCACCTGGATGGCCGCTTCACAGATCACCGGGTTGACCTTGCCCGGCATGATCGAGGACCCCGGCTGCAGGTCCGGAATCGCGATCTCGCCCAAACCCGTGTTGGGGCCGGAACCCATCCACCGCAGGTCGTTGTTGATCTTCATATAGGAGTAGGCGATGTTGCGCAGCTGCCCGGAGGCCTCGACCAGACCGTCACGGTTGGCCTGGGCCTCGAAGTGATTGCGGGCCTCCGTGATCGGCAGCCCGGTCTCTGCAGCCAGCAGTTCGATCACGCGGGCCGAGAACCCGGCGGGGGTGTTGATGCCCGTGCCCACCGCGGTGCCACCGAGGGGAACCTCGGCCACGCGGGGCAGGGACGCGTTGATGCGCTCGATCCCGTAGCGGACCTGCGCCGCGTAGCCGCCGAACTCCTGTCCGAGCGTCACCGGGGTGGCATCCATCAGGTGCGTACGCCCGGACTTCACGACGTCCTTGAACTCGGCAGCCTTCTTCTCGAGGGAGGTCGCCAGGGTTTCCATGGCCGGGATCAATTCGTGGGACAGCGCCGCGGTCACGGCCACGTGCACGGAGGTCGGGAAGACGTCGTTCGAGGACTGCGAGGCGTTGACGTGGTCGTTCGGGTGGACCTCGGTGCCGCTGGACTCCAACGCCTTGGTGGCCAGAGTCGCCAAGACCTCGTTGGTGTTCATGTTCGACGACGTGCCCGAACCGGTCTGGAACACATCGATCGGGAAGTGCTCGTCGTAATCGCCGGCGGCGACCAGGTCCGCAGCGTCCTGGATGGCCTGCGAGCGCTCGCCGTCGAGCACCTCGAGTTCCAGGTTCGCCTGCGCTGCCGCCTTCTTGACCTGCGCGAGCGCCTTGATGTGCTGGCGCTCCAGGGTCTTGCCGGAGATCGGGAAGTTCTCGACCGCGCGTTGGGTCTGGGCACGATAGAGGGCGTCCACCGGGACTTTGACCTCGCCCATGGTGTCGTGTTCGATGCGGAATTCAGCGTTGTTCTCAGCCATGGGGCCAGTCTATGGCCCGGACCACATGTGTGACGACGAATGGGCTTGCGCCGCTGCGCCCGGCTGCAGCGGAACCTACTGGTCGAGTTCCAGCCAGGACCCGTGGCCGTACACCAGCTCCGCCTGACCGTCGCTGAGGTGGTAGAACATCCCGACCAAGGCGACGTCGCCGCGGGAGACTGCTGCAGCGATCGTGCGTGACTGGTCCAGGATGCGCTCGGCGACCAACCGCACGTTTTCGACCACCATGTCGTTGACCGAGTGCTTGTGGGAGCGCTGACTGTCCAGGACGGCGGGGGTGATCCGCTCGATCAGGGAACGCTGGAAGCCACCCGGGAGATTGCCGTCCTCGACCGCGTTCTTGGTGGCTGTGACCGCACCGCAGGAGTCGTGGCCGAGGACCACGATCAACGGGACCTTGAGGACCTCGACCGAATACTCCAAGGTGCCCAGGACGGCGTCGGCAATGACCTGACCGGCGGTCCTGACCACGAATGCGTCGCCGAGGCCGAGGTCGAAGATGATCTCGGCGGCCAGCCGTGAGTCCGAGCACCCGAAGATGGTGGCGAACGGGTGCTGCGATTGCGTCAGGGATTCGCGGCGGCTGGCGTTCTGGTTGGGGTGCTGCGCGCTGTCGTCGACGAAGCGCGCGTTGCCGGCGCGCAACCTGTCCCAGGCCTCCCGGGGGGTGAGCTGCCGGTTCGTGCGGTCCTCGGCGATGTGCAGGTTCGTGGGTTCCTGCGCATTGGCTCCCTGACTCATGTGCTGCTCCTCAGACATCGTTTCCCTGGCTTTTGGGTTCGTGCGTTGGTGAGTTCCTGCGTGACGGTCTTGAGTCGCCGTCGTCGGTCAATTCTGTGTGGCCTCGGTGGCCTGGGCGTCCACCACTGCACCGGCCACGTGTGAGATCTCCTCTTCTGAGGCCGTGCCGGTCACGACCACGGTGCTGTCGTCGAGTTCGCCGACCCACGAACGGGTGATCTTACCGTCGTCGTCCTCCGCCTGGTAGGTGTCCCAGTCGATCCCGTGGGCTTCGCGGGTGCCGGTCTGCGGTGCCTGGCCGACCTGCTCGACCAGCCAGGTCGGGTTGGCCTGATCCGTCTGCACGAGCCCCACGAAGCGGGAGGACGGGGTGACCCATCCCGCTTCCCATCGGTCCACGTCATCGGCCGAATTGCCCTGCCACCTGGCGTAGTTCGGGCTGTAGCCGTCCCCGAGTTCGGGGGCCACCGGGGTGAACTCTGCGACGTCCGCGGCGTAGGAGGCCTCCTGCGCGACATCCACGTCCGGGCGGTAGGTCTGCCCGTCCGGACGGGGCTGCAAGAGGAAGAACGGAAGGGTCAGCAGGACCAGGACGGCCATGGAGATGATCATTCCGCGGGCCGGGGCGTAGATCCGCTGGGCCTGCTTGGTCGTGATCTGGGGCGTGACCTGGGAGTCCCCGTCGGGGTGGGCGGTATCGCCGGACGTGCTCGTGGGCGCATCGGGTTGCGCCGAGGGATCGTCGGAGGGCTCGGGGTTGTACTGGCTCACGGGCTCCATTGTGCCCGTTCCGGCGGCAGGGTTCTCACCGTCGTCATCGCGTCACCATCGGTCGTACCCGGGACCGCGGCAGTCTCGCCCGTTAGGCTGGTCACAAGGTCGACGACGACGTCGATGCTCCCATGCATTCGAAGGCGAGGAAACGCTGTGTCACAGCAGACAAAGTCCACCAACGCACCCGATCGCAACTTGGCTCTGGAACTGGTTCGAGTGACGGAGGCCGCCGCCATTGCCGCCGGCCACTGGGTGGGTGCGGGTGACAAGAACAGTGCGGACGGCGCCGCGGTGGATGCCATGCGTTCGTTCCTGTCCACGGTGGACTTCAACGGCACCGTGGTGATCGGCGAGGGCGAGAAGGACGAAGCCCCCATGCTCTTCAACGGCGAGCAGGTCGGCGAGGGCTCGGGTGCGAACTCGGACATTGCAGTGGACCCCATCGACGGCACGCGTCTGACCGCACTGGGCATGAACAACGCACTGTCCGTCATCGCGGTGGCCGACGGCGGTTCCATGTTCGATCCCTCCGCCGTGTTCTACATGGAGAAGCTCGTGGTCGGGCCCGAAGCCGCCGATTTCGTGGACCTGCGACTGCCGGTCAAGCAGAATCTGCACCTGGTCGCCCGCGCCAAGGGAGTACCTGTCAACCAGCTGACCGTGTGCGTCCTGGACCGTCCGCGGCACGCCGATCTGGTGGAGGACATTCGCAAGACCGGTGCGCGCACCCGGATGATCCTGGACGGCGATGTCGCGGGCGCCATTGCCGCGTGCCGCGAAGGCACCGGCGTGGACGTGATGATGGGCACCGGCGGCACACCGGAAGGCATTGTCACCGCCTGCGCCGTCAAGGCGACCGGCGGCGTGATCCAGGGGCGGTTGGCCCCGATGAACGACGAGGAACGGGAGAAGGCCGCTGCCGCGGGTCTGGATGTCGACCAAGTCCTCACGACCAACGACCTGGTCACCAGCGACAACTGCTTCTTCGCAGCCACCGGCATCACCGACGGCGACCTCCTGCGCGGCGTGCGCTACCAGGGCCGTCGTATCACCACGCAGTCCCTGGTCATGCGCTCGCATTCCGGGACCGTGCGTGTGGTCGAGGCTGAACACGTCGCCTCCAAGTGGGAGAAGTACGCCCGGCACTGAGCCGATACTCCTGCGAACCACGCCTTGAAGGGCCCTTTCCCGTGGCGCGAATGTGAACACATTCGCGCCACGGGCGTACAGCCACACGGGCCGCATAGACTGTGCAGACAGAATGTTCATGGTTTCCGGGAACATTTCGGGTTCGCCCCGGAACGGGACCATCCCTCCGCTCAAAGGAATTCGCGCGCCGTGGCTCTGACCGTCAGTTCCAGCCTCAACCAGAAGACTTGGGATGCCACCGTCCGCGTGACGGGCGGTCACCCCAATCAGCTCTGGGGAATCGGCGCGGTCCAACAATCGGCCGAAGGGGAAAAACTCACGGTGGACCGCATTCTGGTGCGGGACGCCGACGAGCGCATGGTCGGTTACGGGCAGTTGCAGATCCGCCGTGACAACGGCCGCGTGGTGGTGGAGGGCAACCAGGTCCACGTCAACCGGGCCGCGATGGTCCCCGGTTTCATGGAAACCGTGGCGGGATACGTGGAGGACCGCTACGGCGCCGAGCGGATCACCCTCGAGGTGGACGCACAGGGAGCTCAACCGCTCAACGATGCCTTGGAGGAACGCGGCTGGAAGCGGCAGGACCAGGTCGAGGAATCCGAGGTGGGACCCAAACGCCTGCGAGTTCCGTTGGGGGTCACGGAGAAAGCCTTGTCCTCGAGACTGTCCGCGCAAACGCTGGACCGTTGCCGCGCGGGACTCAAGGTTTCCGATGTCACCGTCCGGGAAATCACGGCGAATTCCGGCGGGGTGCGCGCCGTCGGTTTGAAAACCGGTCAGATCAATCACCTGCTCAAGGACCTGGGTCAGGATTCCCTGCTGCTGGTCGCCGCGCAGGAACGCCCCGACGAACAACCCGAAGCCCTGGGATACCTGTGGTTCGTTCACACGGTGGGCTTGGCCATGCTCTACCGCGTGGGTTTCACCAGGAAGGCCCGGGAGCTCGGCATCGATGACGCCCTGCTGCTCACGGGTGCCGTGGAACTCCAGAAGCGCGGCGTGCAGCGCATGGACGGCGGGAACTCCCGGGACAAGGACGTTCCCACCGTGGTCCGTGAGATGGCGGATCACGAGCGCAGCGTGCTGGGGACGTGGCGCAAGGACCTGGTTGAGGCCCCGGAGGCCGCACCGGCCCCCGCGGACGCCCCGACCAAGAAGCGTGGCCTGTTCGGGCGGCGGAAGAAGCAGCCCGAACCCGCACCCGTCGTGGAACAGGTCGAGCAGCCCGAGCCACGCCGCGTGGACGAAGTGCGCCAGCAGGTCAGCCAGGATCTCGGCATCGAGATGACCGGAATGACGCCGCCGCAATCGGAGGCACCGGATCCGGTTCCGGCGCAGGTGAGTGAATCCGGCGGGGCCCGGGCTGAGGAAGGATCCGCTCCTGCGGCTGCAACCGGCGCTGCGGTGGGTGCTACGGCGGCCGCCGATGCGGCGTCGACGTCCACTGCGGACAAGAACGGCGAAGCGGTCTCTCAGCGCCCTGAAACGGCCTCCGAGGAAACCTCCGAGGGTGAGCCGAAGATGTCCAAGGCCGCTCGACGCAAGCAACGCCGCCAGGAGAAGCGTGCCGCGAAGGCAGATCCAGAGCCGCAGTCCGAGGCTTCGGCACCCGCTGCCGCGGTCAGCACGGGGGACGACGACACCGCGACCGCTTACGCGGTCCAGGACACCCCCGACGCCGGTGACCGCGCGACGGACGCGGAACCGACGAGCGAACGATCCGAGGGGCAGGAAACGACCCAGGGCGTCGACTCAGAGGAACCGGGGGAGCCAGCCACCGACGAAGAGACGGGTTCGACCCCCGATGAGCCCGTGGTTGCTGGAGAGCTGCGGGACGACGAGCCCCATGAGAACACACCTCGGGACGGTGAGGCTGAGAAGGCCCCGACCGAGGACGAGGCGCAGCAGGACGATGCGCCTCTGGAGGACGAGCCCGCCGAACCTGTAGAGGACCCCGCCCGCGTGGAGGCCCGTGCCAGGGCCGATCAAGAACGTCAGGACCGGCCCGAACACAAGGATGGCGACGCCGTCGCACGCACGGCGGATTCGCTGTCCGGGCCGGAGCCCAAGAAGTCCCGGGGACCGTTGGCCTTCGGGAAGCGTCTCTACTCGGAGAGCCTGGAAGCGTTCAAGGACGCCGCCGGCCGTTGAGGTCCGTGAGCTGACCACAGGCGAGGGCCCCAGTGCAACGCGTGAGCGCGTGCACCGGGGCCCTCGGCGATCAGGAGGAGCTGCGCTTGGTGACCGAGCGTGCCTTGTGCTTGAGACCGGACAGGGCACCCGGAGCCTTTTCCTTGAGCCCGGCCACCAACTCCGGACCCTTGGTCCTGGCCGTTGACACCGATTCCCGTGCCCCGCGGATCCCCATGTAGGCCGCGTACTTGGCGGGGGAGACCGGAAGGTCCCAGGTTCCCGGGTAGGCCACGGGTTCCCCGCCGAACTCCTGCTTGAACTTGGTGAACCCGAACCATTCGTGCTCCGGTCCAGCGCCTTCCGGGGCCGTGCCGAAGAGATCGAAGTGCTTGAGGCCCTTCTCCCGGGCATCCACGATCATGCGGACCACCAGGGCGCTGCCGGCCGACAGCTTGCGGTGGGCGGAGTCCATCGCGGCGTGCGCGTAGGTGCGGGTGTCGTCGGAGTCGTAGGCGAAGGCCGCCCCGATCGGCTCGCCGTCCAACCGGGCGATGTAGAGCACACCCGCGCCCTGGGGCACCAGCACCTCGGCAGCCGTGCGGAGGTAGTCGTCCTGCTGACGGTTGAAGTTCTTCCGTTCCGCCGTCTGGTCCAGGTACTTCAGCAGAACGGCGACGTCCTGGGGGTCGGTGGACGACGTGAACGTCACACCCTTCTTGTGGATGTTGCGGTGCAGATTGCGCTTGGTGGACTTCATGTCCAAGAGGATCGCGTCCTCGTCCCGGTCCAGGTCGATGATCTGGGTGTGGCCCGGCTGCACCTGACGCGGCGCCAGTTTCAGCCCACGACGACGCAGCGCGGCTTCGGGGGTCTCCAAACCGTCCTGGATCTGGGCGAAGGCCGGTTCCACACGCACGAACCAGCACCCGTGTTCACGCGCGGCGGCCTTGAGCGAATCCAGGGCGGCGTCGAAGGATTGCGGTGAATCGGCGATCGGACCGTACGGGGTGTACAGGTACCGGCCGGTCGAGTTGCCTTCCACGGTTGCCTGCCAGGAGAATCCGGGACCCTCGCCGTGGAGCACCGTGTGCCCCAGCGCGGTCTGGAAATCGGCCCATGCTTTGCTCTGCAGAATGTTCGTCACGGTGGCTACTGTACCGGCGTCGCTCGTCGTCCCCCGGACCGGGCGACCGATCATGGAACCGAACAGGTGCCGTTCTCCGAGAGCTCCGTGGGGGCGCCCGTGCCGTCGGTCCCGGGGACGCCGGGCTCCGTGCGGGTCACGGGCAGTGCCTGGGAACCCAGTCCACCGCCCAGTGCCAGGGTTGTGCCGGTCGAGCCCGAGCCCTGCGCTGCGGTCGAGGCTCCACCGGCCGGCGTGGGCTGTGCGTCCCCGGATCCGTCGGCGTTGGCCAGCATCTCGGCCACGTCGGCGTGGAGCTGGTCGTAGTCCGGGTAGGTGGGGAACATCGCGTCGTAGTACGGCGGACCGGCGGCGTAGCCCACCAGTTCGTAGTCCTGCGCCTGGACGGCCAGGTCCACGAAAGAACCGATCGAGGACTGGGGGATGTCCGTGCGGACCACCTGGGTTCCGGCCGCAGCCATGTCCTCGAACTTGGACACCACGTTGACCGGGTTCAGCTGTTTGAGCATGGCGGTCTGGACGCAGCGCTGGCGTGCCTGGCGGTCGTAGTCGGTGGCGCCTTCGCGGGAACGCGCGTACCAGAGCGCGTGGTAGCCGTCGAGGTGCTGGACACCCGGTTCGATGTACCCGTCGATCGGGTTGGGCAGACCGGTCAGCTCATTGGTGCCACCGCCGATGGGAACCTGGCCCCCGACGTCGATCGTGATGCCACCCATGGCGTCGATCAGCTGCTCGAAGCCGGCCATGTCGATCATCGCGTAGCCCTGGACATCGATGCCCAGGGCGCCCGATGCGGCGTCCATCATGGCCTCCGCGCCGGGGTCCTCGGCGTCGCCGTAGACATCCGCGTGGTTCTCCGTGACGTCCGTGTAGACGGCGTTCAGCAGGCATTCGTCACCGCAGTTGTACCCGTCCGGGTAGACGTCGTGCATGGGCGAGTCGTCAGGGAACGGCACGTTCTGAAGGTTTCGGGGCAAGGAAATGGTCGCGGTCTGCCCGGACTTGGCGTCGATGCTCAGAACCGTCATCGAGTCCGGGCGCAGCCCCACCCGGTCGGCACCGGCGTCGGCGCCCATGAGCATGATGTTGTACCGGCCGTCGACGGGCCGGAACGGCAGACCGCCGCCGAAGATCTCGCCCACGGTCGACCGGGTCACGTTGAGCAGGTGCGCCGTGTAGCCCAACCCGCCCGAGGTGACCACCATGGCCACGATCGTGCTGACGATCGCCACAGTGCGAGCCTTCGAGCTCAGCAACCCGGGGCGCGCCAGCCGCAGGGCGTCCAGGAACAACACGCCCCAGCCGATGGCCAGCGCCACCAGGGCGATCGACACCACGGGGGAGGTCAGCCCGTTGGTGGTCAGGAAGATCAAAGGGGTCCGCCAGAACAGTGCGGACAGCAGGGTGAGCAGGAGCAGGAGCCAGCACACCACTGTGACGACCAGGGCGACCCGTCCCAGGCGCCGGTTCCCGGCACTCACCTGAGCAGATCCGGGAACCAGCAGGGTGCCCCCGAGCAGGAGCGCGGCCCGCTTGTTCCGGGCCTGCGGCGACGTGAACCGCGGGTTGACCAGGGCGTTGTGCCAGGAGGCCACGCGGTTGAACCGCGGGATGTTCTCGTCGGCGCCGACCTCACCCACGACGTCGTCGTACCGGTCTTCGAACTCGTCGCCCCGGTCCTCGCCGAACTCGTCGAACTCGCCGAACTCGTCGTCGACGGCGTCGTAAGGGTCGTCGTAGCGCCCGTAGGGTTCCTCGAACCGGAGGTCGTCCCGGTGCCGTGAGGCACGACCGGGACGGCCGTCGTACTCGCTGTTACGGGGTTCGTGGGGTCCTGTCACGTGGTTTCGCGCCTGTTGCTCGGGGAAGGTTTCTGGATCACGAGGACGGGTCAGTCCTCGAGGCGCTCGCGCAGGGCGGCACCTTTCGCGTGTGCGACCTCGTTGAGTTCGCCGGCGAACCGCTCGAGCGCGGCGCGCAGGTCCGCTGCGTCGTCGTCGGTGCCAGCGGCAAGGATACGGGCGGCCAGCAGGCCGGCATTGCGCGCGCCGCCGATGGCCACCGTGGCCACGGGGATGCCCGCCGGCATCTGGGCGATCGACAGCAGGGAATCCAGGCCGTCGAGAGTCTTGAGGGGGACCGGAACGCCGATCACGGGCAGCACGGTGGTGGAGGCCAGCATCCCGGGCAGGTGTGCTGCGCCGCCGGCACCCGCAATGATGACCCGCAGGCCGCGCTCGGCGGCCTTGGTCCCGTAGTCGATCATTTCGTGGGGCATGCGGTGAGCGGAGACGACGTCGACCTCGCACGGCACGTCAAGTTCTCCCAGGATTTCGACGGCGGCCTCCATCACGGGCCAGTCCGAGTCCGATCCCATGACAACGCCCACGACGGGCTGGCTGTCGTCCATCGCAATCTCCTCCAAGCCCGGACGCATGCGCCGGTTCACCGTGGGCGTTGTCGTGGCGAGTTCTCTGACCGGGGCAGAACACCCCGGCATCCGCGGATCACGCTACCCCCACCGGCTGGACGTCAGCCGACAGGACTCGCGTCTCAGGCGCCGTCGCGCAGCAGGGCCGCCGCCTCACGAGCCCGGTCGCGCAGCGCCGACATTCTCTGGTCCGCGCTGTCCTGGCCGGACTGTCCCGTGTTTGTCTCCGGTGCCGGAGCGCCTGCCGGAGCGGTGACGTTGACGTGGCCGACCTTGCGCCCGGGCCTGACGCCCTTGCCGTAGAGGTGGACCTTGGCCTCCGGGACGCTGCTCATCACACGGGTGAAGCCGCTGAACAGATCCGTGTTCTCACCACCCAGGACGTTCTTCATGACCGTGGCCGTGCCGAGCAACCCCGTGTCACCCAGGGGCAGGTCCAGGACCGCCCGCAGGTGTTGTTCGAACTGCCCTGTGACGGCGCCGTCCATGCTCCAGTGGCCGGAGTTGTGGGGGCGCATGGCCAGTTCGTTGACCAGGAATCCGCGGCCCGGGACGTCGAAGAGTTCAACCGCCACCACACCGGTGACGCCGAGTTCGGTGGCCAAGGTGCGGGCGGCTGACTCCGCGGCCTGTTCCACCTCGGGATCCAGGCCGGGGGCGGGGGCGAGGACTTCGTCACACACGCCGTCGACCTGGATCGACTCGACCACCGGCCAGCTGCGGACCTCACCCGTCGGTGTCCGGGCGACCAGGGCGGAGAGTTCACGGGTGAACGGCACGGCCTCCTCCGCCAGCAGGTGTTCGAACCCGGATTCGGCGAACCAGGCCGCCGCCGTCCCGTTCCGGGCCTCGGACTCCGAGGGGACCACCAGCACACCCTTGCCGTCGTAGCCGCCGCGCGGCGTCTTGAGGACCACCGGCCACCGGCCCTCGGCGAAGGCAACGAGATCTTCGACACTCTTCACGGCTGCCCACCGCGGATTCGGCAACCCGAGCTTTTCGACGGCGCGTCGCATGACGATCTTGTCCTGCGCGTGGACCAGCGCGGTCGGCCGGGGCTCGACGGCCACGCCGGCCGTCAGCAGGGCCTCCAGGTGTTCGTTCGGCACGTGTTCGTGGTCGAAGGTGATCACGTCCACTCCGTCGGCGAAGGACAGCAGGGTGGCCAGATCCTTGTAATCGCCCACCTCGTGTGAGGCGGCGGCGGGAACGGCGCAGCTGTCCGGCGCCTCCGCCAGGACGCGCAACTCGATGCCGAGTTCGGTGGCGGCGGGGCCCATCATCCGGGCCAGCTGGCCCCCGCCGATCACCCCGACGACGGGGCCGGTGACCGGGGCCGGGGACGGGATCCGCCCGTTGACGGACAGCTGGTCCGACGGGGCGGGGGTGACGTTGGGGGACTGGCGCGCGTGGCTCACCGCACCAGGGTAATGCTCAGGTGAGCGCTTATGATGGGCGCACGCGCTGGCCAAGAAACCTGGCCCGCGCACGGCTGGAGCGATCCGACCAGTCACAGGCGCCTCTCGCGCAATCACCCCCGGAGCCCGTACCCCATGATCAATCGTTTCAAAGCTGCCTGGCACCTTTTCGTCGCCGAACTGATGAAGTTCGGCACCGTGGGGGGACTGGCCTTCGTGGTCAACGCCGGTGTGGTCTGGATCCTCATGCACACCGTGTTTCAGGAGGAAGGGCACGTCAAGGCCAAGGCGATCGCGACGGTCGTGGCCACGTTGTTCTCATGGGTGGCCAACCGGTACTGGACGTTCCGGGACAAGCGGCAGTCGGACACCAAGCGTGAACTCATCCAGTTCCTGATCGCCAACGCGATCGGCATGCTCATCGAACTGGCCTGCGTGGGCGTGAGCTATTACGTCCTGCACCTGACCAGCCCCACGGCATCGTTCGTCTCCGGAACCATCGTGGGTACGGCACTGGGCACGATCTTCCGCTACTTCGCCTACCGGTTCTGGGTCTACGCGGTCGAGCTCGACGACGAGCCCGGTTTCGCGCCCTCCGCGGCCTCCGAACTGGCGGCCATCACGGGCCGTCTCCCCGTCGTCAAGCCCAAGGCGGGCGAAACCATGGGCGCCCGCAAGGCCCAGGAACCGGAGCCCGACACCTCGCGCGCCGAGGACCCTAGCGCCAGCTGAGTCCCACCCGTTCGGAGGTCATGATCCGGGCGATGTCCTGGTCCTCCCGGTCCGTGAGAACCGCCGTGGTCCCGGTTGACCAGATCGCCAACAACTGGGCGATGCTGCGATGGGTCCAATGCGCGACCTCCAGCCGTACGGCCGTCACGGGGGTCTCGGAGAGCACCCGCACGTGCTCTGAGCGTTCCTCGAAGAGTTCGTGACCCGTCCACGCCCGTCCCTCGACACGTAGGGCCGTGTGGTCGGCGCCGGCAGACGGTCCCCCGCTCCAATGGTCGCCGTGCGCACGGATCTCCGCGCAGTAGTCCAAGGCGCCGTCTGGCAGTCGCTCTTGCGTCAAGGAGAGCGCCAGAGCCGGGTAGGCGAGCACTAGGACTTCCTCCGGAGTGCCCCACTGCCGGAGAACCTCGGTTTTGGCCGCGGCCGATTCCGGGGCGCCGGAGGGGGCGTCTCCGTCCAGGAGGACCACCACCTGTGCCGCGGAGACCGACTCGGACATTGACGCGGAGTTCGCCCCGGACGCCCCGGCACCGGGGTTCAGTCCCGCACCGTCTCCCTCCGCGGGGGAGGTCCCTGGGGTCGGATCCACGAGCTCGACGACCGCACCCACGCGCCAGGCCGCGGCCAGGACCACCGCGGTGCGCCAATGGGCGGTGCTGTCGACCACGACCGTGTCGCCTGCCATGAGCCCCAGGTCGTCCACGAAGAAGTTCGCCGTCTTGGACACCCAGTTCTCGAACACCCGACCCGAGAGCTCGACCCGTCCGCCGTCGGTGCCGTAGAAGACCAGAGCGGGGGTGGGCTGGTGGGCCATGCCGTCCAGGAGCTGTGTGACGTCATGCGGAGTGGATCCGCTTCCACTGGTGATCGATGGCATGAGGTGACTTCCTGGGCGCGGTGGATGAAGGTCGTGAAACGCCACATGACCTGCGGCGATTTCTGAACGTTGGATCCCCGTGTTGACGCGGCGACACGCCGAGAACACGGCCCGAAGCTCGGGTTCGGGCTTGACGTTACGGGGCTTACAAGCGTGTAATTAACGCTGTGGCGGGGCGCCGTACAGGCCTGCGCCGGCCCTCGGAGCCCCCCGAAGCGCTGACGACGAGAGTCTAGGTCAGTGTGTCCCCGAGTGGTACCGGGCGAGTTCTTGTGTGACCGCCCGAGCATTGACCGCACCGACGGTGCGGCATGAGACACGCGGCATGACTGGCCGATCGACCGGAAGGAACGCTATGGGAGAGCCCGCCTACCAGAACGCCGAGGTGGCACAGACCGCGCGGCGACGGCGGGGCAGCCGTTCCGTTCCCCAGGACTGGTTCCTGGACCCCGTGGATCCCGATGCCGCTGAGCGGCTGACCGGGGCCCGAACCTCCACCTCCGTCGCGGAGTCCTACGAGGAGGCTCCTGGTGCCGCCGGCGTTCCCGGCTCCATCTGGCAGGCCGTGGCCGGTGTCTACGGCGTCGACGGCGACGAAGGCGAGCTGGCCTGGCAGACGGACGCCCTGTGCGCCCAGACCGATCCCGAAGCGTTCTTCCCCGAGAAGGGCGGATCCACGCGTGACGCCAAGCGTGTCTGCGAGGCCTGCCCGGTTCGTTCGGAGTGCCTGGACTACGCCATGGCGCACGACGAGAAGTTCGGCATCTGGGGCGGTCTGTCCGAACGCGAGCGTCGGCGTCTGCGCCGCGCAGGGCGCTGACCAGGGAGCGTCCGACGGTGGCTGCATCGTCCTCTGAAGCGCCACTCGCGCGGTTGTGCTCCCGTCAAGGCTGCAAACGGGAAGCTGTCTCGACCCTCACCTACGTCTACTCCGACTCCACCGCCGTGGTGGGCCCACTGTCGGTGCACAACGAGCCCCACGCGTATGACCTCTGCGGTCAGCACGCGCAACGACTAACGGCTCCTCGGGGGTGGGAGATCCTCCGCGTGGAGATTCCGGAGACACCCGATCCGGAACCGGCAGCGGCCCATGCCACAGCCGTTCCCCTCCCCATAACGCGCGCGGTGTCCACACCGGAGCCCGACCACGGATCGGCACCCGATGCTGCCGATGCAGCCCCATCTGTTGAATCTGTTCAATCCACTGAATCCGCCGACGACTTCGGGACCGGCCCGTTGGCCGAGGTCCGCCCGCTCAAGGTCAGCACTGCCCCGGAGTGCCCCGTCCAGACGGGTGCACCCGCACCCGCGCAGGCCGCTGAGAGCCCGTCCCCATCGGCGGACACGGCCCACGAATTCTCGGGCGAGGACCTCGAGGACGAGGAGCACTCGTTGGTCAACGAGATCTTCGCTTCCGAGCACGCCGAGTCAGACCCCGTGACCGCGGACCAGCCGAAAGCCATGCGCATCCCGCACCTCCGGCGTCGCTCCAAGCGGGGATGAACCGAAAGGGCAGTGTGGGGTGGGGTCGGTCCCGCGTCTGGAGCGGCCGACGCCCTACCATGGCAACGCCCCCACACCACCGTCGGCTCCACGGGCCGTGCGCGTTCGGAAAGACCCGCCCATGAGTGTCACCCCCAGCCAGTTCGGCCAGTCAGACCCCCCGGAGGACAGCGCTCCCGCTGCCCGTCTGCACCGTGGCGACGGCGTCTCCTCGCTGTCCCCCGCCCTGCGGGAGGTGCTGCGCTGTCCCATGACGCGTGCCAACTTGATCCAGGTGGACGAGCACCACCTGATGAGTGAGCGGCCATTCCGTGAGGGTGTCCACCCGGTGTTTCCCGTCGTGGACGGCATTCCCAATTTCCTGCCCATCGCCCGACGGTCCTGACCGTGCCTGAGACCCCCAGGACGAGAGCACGCAGCGAAGCCACGGAGGAGGATGTGACCGTTGACGACCACAGGTGATTCCGGCCCCCACCGAGCCGCACGAACTGAACCGGACCAGGGCAACGAGTGGTCCCGTCTCGGTCCCGCCGTTGCCCGCACGCACGACGACGTGCGCTCGTCGGAGAGCCCTGCCGGACGATCGTCGTCGGCTCCCGCAGGGGCCGAGTCCAGCTCCACGAAGCTTGCTCCCGTTGCCGGTTCCACCAGCAGCCCGTGGGCTGACGGCAACGGTTCGACCGAGTCGTCAACGATGACCTCGAAAGGGCGCAGCTCGGGTCCCTGGCAGGTGCTCTCGCGTCTGATCGTAGGGCTGGCTGTGCCGCTGGGCCTCCTGGCACTCTCGGTCCGCCTGGTCGCCTCGCCCCTCTTCCTGTGGATCGAGTACCACCGTCCCGGATTCCCCTCGGACGAGTACGGCTTCGATGCCGGCGAGCGGATGAGTCTAGGGTCCCAGGGCGTCGACTACATCCTGAACTGGGCACCGCCGTCGTTCCTGGGGGACGTGCGCACCGCCAATGGGGTTCCCTGGTTCACCAGCGACGAGGTCTCGCACATGACCGACGTCAAGGGGGTCCTGCAGGTCGGGTTGGGCCTGGCCCTGGTCACGGTCCTGTTGGCCGCGCTGTTCTGGTTGCTCCGGCACCGCAAGGACGCCACCGGGCTCATCCGGGCCGCTGTGTGGGGCGCGTGGGGAACCCTGCTGCTGTTGGCGGTCCTGGTGGTCCTGGCCGTCCTGGGGTGGAGCACGTTCTTCGCAGAGTTCCACTCCCTGTTCTTCGCCGACGGCACCTGGACGTTCAGTGCCTCCGACACCCTGATTCGCCTGTACCCCACGCAGTTCTGGATCGACGCCGCAGCCTCCGTCGCGGCGTTGACGGTGCTGGGGTGCCTGGTGGTGATCGTCAGCGGGTACCGCAGCCTGCGGCGTCGTCGGAAAGCGGTGACGCCGCAGCGGTGACCGCTCGCTGGTGAGCCCCCGAGCAGATCCGGGCCAGATCCCGGGTCAGGTGTGCCGGTCAGATCCAGTTGGGGAACCACATGCGCTGATGCCATGCCTCGTACGGGATGACCTGAGCGGTCCAGATCGGCCAGAAGTAGGCGGCGACTGCCAGCACGAGTACCAGCCACGTGCCCACGACCGACCAGGACAGGATGCGGTACAGCCTGGGGGAGCCACGGTCCGGGAGGATCACGCTCAGACCCCCGGCAAGGACCAGCACCATGAACGGCAGGTACGGCAACGCGTAGAAGTAGAACTGGGTGCGCTCGGGGTATGCGAACCAGGGCAACCACCCGACGGCGATCAGGGCCAGCGGGGAGAGGACCCGCCAGTCGAACCGCCACTTGCGTGACACGAGGACCAAGATGAGCACGGCGGCCGCCACCGGCATGAAGGACCACCAGATCACCGGGTTGCCGAGATTCAGGATCGCCTGTGAACAGGCAGCGGCCTCGCAACCGCGCTGTCCCCGCTCCAGGGACTCGTAGAAGTAGGACGTCGGGCGGCCCAGGATCGGCCATTGCGCGGGGCCCGCCATGTAGGTGTGGCCCGAGTCCAACCCGATGTGGAACTCGTATGCGGCCTTGTGATACTCCCACAGGGACCGTAGAGATTCCGGAAGCCACTGGGCACCCTCGCCGGGGTGTTCGACGGCCCAGTTCCGGTCGTAGCCGCCCGAGGTCCGCAGCCAACCGAGCCAGGTGGACAGGTAGGTCAGGAGGGCGACGGGAATCATGGACACGAACGCAAACAGACCGTCCAGGACCACGCCACCCGGCAGCCACAGGCGGATGCCGGCGGCGCGCCGCGCACCGAGGTCCCACAGCACCGTGATCACGCCCAGGGCCGCCACGTAGTAGAGCGCGTTCCACTTGACGCCGACGGCCAGACCGCAGGAGATCCCCGCGGCGATGCGCCACCACCGCACACCGAGCCACGCCCCGAATCCGTGGCTACGCCCGTCAATCGTGTCCGATGCCCCCGATGGACTGCTTCGCTGGAATTTCCGGATCAGGCGCCGACGTCCGTCGATCCGGTCCAGCAGCAGGAAAACAAAGGCCAAGAGGACGAAGAAGGCCAGGAAGATGTCCAGCAGGGCCAGCCGGGAGTGGGTCAGGTGCAGCCCGTCCACGGCCAGCAACGTCCCGGCCACTGCGGCCACCACGGGCGAACGGAACATGAGCAACGCCGCGACGACGACCAGCGCGATCATGGCCGTGCCGAACACCGCGGGGAAGAACCGCCACCCGAAAGCATCTCCCGGCCCGAACAGGAGCATCCCCCAGCCGATGAGCCACTTGCCCACGGGAGGGTGCACCACGAACGAGGCCTTCCCATCGGGCGTGGGGACGACGCCGAGCGCGAATGAGTCATCGGCGTCGTCCGGCCACTCCTGTTCGTAACCGGAAGTGGCCAGGGCCCAGCCGTCCTTGACGTAGTACGTCTCGTCGAAGGCGATTTCCTGCGGACGGGCCAGTTGGTAGAACCGCATGAACCCACCCAGCAACACGGGAAGGAGCGGAAGCAGCCACATCCACGCCGCCACGGGGGGCCAGGAGGGAAGCAGCCGTTCCCGAAGGTCCGCCTCGGTGTCACCGGAGCCACGGACAGGGGTCCATGCACGCGCGACGGACGATCCTGGGGCAGGGGACTGGGTGTATCGGGGGGAAGTGGTCACGGCGGTCATGGTAGGTGAATCGCCACGGGGAGCGCTGGGGGACCGGCCTAGAGTGGGGTTCGTGACGACTTCTGCGGCATCTCCCGTGAATCCCCTCCCCGCCGGTGCATTGGTTCTGGCGGGCACACCCATCGGCAACCTCAACGACGCCTCGCCCCGGTTGCGTGACACCCTGGCCGGTGCCGACGTCGTCGCCGCCGAGGACACACGACGAGCTCGCAAACTGGCAGCGGGTCTCGACGTCGTGATCCGGGGGCGGCTGGTGGCCCACCACGAACACAACGAGGTCGCTTCCGCTGCCGAGCTCCTGGAGGCCGTGCGCTCCGGCGCCACGGTGCTGGTGGTCTCCGATGCAGGCATGCCCACGGTGTCCGATCCCGGATACCGGGTGGCCGCCGCTGCCGCCGCAGAAGGGCTGACCGTCACCGTGCTGCCAGGGCCCTCGGCCGTCCTGAGCGCCTTGGCCGTCTCGGGCCTGCCGAGCGACAGGTTCGTGTTCGAAGGATTCCTGCCCCGCAAGGCCGGACAGCGTGCCGAACGGCTGAGGGAGCTCGACGGCGAGCGGCGCACCATGGTCTTCTACGAGGCCCCACACCGCCTCGGGGCCATGATCGAGGCCCTGGCCCTTGGTTTCGGTGCCGACCGGCGTGCCGTCATCGCCCGTGAGCTGACCAAACTGCACGAAGAAGTGCTCCGCGGGAGCCTGGGTGAACTCCACGAGCGGGTGGAAACCGAGGGCATCCGGGGCGAGATCGTCGTCGTGGTCGAGGGAGCCCCTGCGCCCCCACCCGAGCGGGCCGAGGACCTGGTGGGCGAGGTGGAGGCGAAGGTTGCCGAGGGGACGCGTCTCAAGGAGGCCGCCGGTGCGGTGGCTGCGGCCCACGGGGTCTCCAAACGGGAACTCTACGAGTCCGTGCTCGCCGCCCGCGATGCCTGACCTCCGGTGGTGACCCGCCTGTCCGAGCGTCCGCTGCCGGGACCGCCTGGCCCGCGTGCCCCGGGTCGCTAGGCTTGGGCGGGTGAGTCACCCACGCACCAACGCAACCCTCTGGCCCGACCCCGCTGATCGTCCCGCGACCCTGCCCGGTGCGACACCGGAGGCCTACCGTCCCGAGCACTACGGTTCGACCGGGTCGACGGACGGGGACCGCCCCGAGCAGCAGCCCAGTGGGCCGGGAACCAACCGGAGGGACGAGAAGTCCGAGTCCGGCCACACCCGGGACCTCACGTTCCCCGTCGCGCCGGAGCCCCTTCCGGTGCCGATCGTGGACAACCACACGCACATCGACATGCAGGACGGCCGGGTACACATCGGCCTGCGCGACATCCTGGACACCGCGGAGGACCTGGGCGTTCGCGGCGTCATCCAGGTCGGCTGTGACCTGGACGCCGCACGCTGGTCCGTGCAGGCGGCGGAGGCGGACCCGCGGGTTCTGGCGGCCGTGGCCTTGCACCCCAACGAGATCCCCGCGTTGGCGGAGGCCGGTGCGTTGGACGACGCCATGGCCGAGATCACCCGATTGGCCGGCCACGAACGGGTGCGGGCCGTGGGAGAGACCGGGCTGGACTACTTCCGGACCCGCAAGACCCGACGGCACCATCAACACGACGCCTTCCGGGAACACATCCGCCTGGCCAAGTCACTGGGCAAGGCGATGCAGATCCATGACCGCGACGCCCACGAGGACGTCGTGCGGATCCTCCTGGAGGAGGGCGCCCCCGAACGCACGGTGTTCCACTGTTTCTCCGGCGACGCCGAACTCGCCCGGATCTGCAACCAACACGGTTGGTACATGTCGTTCTCCGGAACCGTGACCTTCAAGAACTCCCACGACCTGCAGGAGGCCCTGTCCGTGGCCCGGCCTGGACTGGTCATGGTCGAAACGGACGCGCCGTTCCTGACGCCGCACCCCTACCGGGGCCGCCCCAACGCCCCGTACCTGGTGGTGCAGACCGCGCGTTGGATCGCCGAGCACCTACAGACCCCGCTCGAGGAGTTTTGCGCACGGGTGGACACGACCGTTCGCGAGGTCTACGGACAACACTGATCCAGGTCCGCCCCTAGAATTGATCGCGTGAACCACCCCGAAAGCCCCGCCCCGCAGCCATTGCTCGGCCCGACCGAGATCCGGGATCTGGCGGAGCAGCTGGGGATCCGCCCCACCAAGACCTTGGGGCAGAACTTCGTGATCGACCCCAACACCATCCGGCGCATCGTGGCGGCCGCGCAATTGCACCGCGGGCAGGACGACGACGGCGCCGCGGCCGCTCCCGGGGACACCGTCCTGGAAGTCGGCCCGGGCCTGGGGTCGCTGACCCTGGGACTGCTGGACGCCGCCGAGCACGTAGTCGCGGTCGAGATCGACCCGCCGCTGGCCGAGCAGCTCCCGAGCACGGTGGCCAGGTTCCGGCCCCGGCGAACCGGGGCGATCGACGTCGTGCGCGCGGACGCCATGACGGTCACCGAACTCCCCAGGACCCCCGACGCCCTGGTGGCCAACCTGCCGTACAACGTTGCCGTTCCGGTCCTGCTGCACCTGCTGGGGAGGTTTCCGTCGATCAGGCACGGTCTGGTCATGGTCCAGGACGAGGTCGCCGACCGCCTGGCCGCAAGCCCCGGTTCGAAGGTGTACGGAGTCCCCTCCGTCAAGGCGTCCTGGTTCGCGGAGGTCACCAAGGCCGGCGTGATCGGGACCCAGGTCTTCTGGCCGGCGCCACGGATCAGTTCGGGATTGGTGCGCTTCGTGCGTCGTGCGCAGCCGGTGGCCGAAATCGGGGCCGGAGACGCCATGAGCCTGACCGGAAGCCGCGCGGAGGTGGCCGACAGGGAGGCCGTGTTCACGGTTGTGGACGCGGCATTCGCCCAACGGCGCAAGACCCTGCGCGCCGCTCTGGCCGGCTGGGCGGGATCCGGAGCGGAGGCCGAGACCGTGCTGGACGCCGCGGGTGTGCCGCCCACGGAACGCGGGGAGAAACTGGATGTCGGGCAGTTCGCGGCGATCGCGGCTGCGGGGGTGCGGCGAGGGATCCTTTCCGCGGAAGGGCAGTACCGGGCATGAGCAGGCAGCGGTGGGGGAGACAACACCGAAACCACGCGTCGAACGAGAACGGCGGCGGCCTGCGTCCGGCGCAGCCGCGGACGCAGGCAGAGGCACAACCACGGGCAGAGACGCAGACGCGAGTGCGGACATCGGACTCCGGCAATGGCACGCAGACCGGGTCCATGACGGCAGCGCAGCGGGCCGTCACGGGCGAGCCGCCGTCGTCGCGGATGGAGGCACCGGGCAAGGTCAACCTCTTCCTGGCCGTGGGGCCGACCAGGGCCGACGGCTATCACTCGCTGGCGACCCTCTACGTTGCCGTGGACGTGCGGGAAGCGGTCACGGTGAGCTTTGCCCCCGATCTTCCGGAGGGCCACATCGAGTGCACGCTGGAGGTGGTCCCCGGCTCCCTGGTGGACCAGCAGGTGGAGCGCGGAAGCTTCGACCCGGCGTCCGTGCCGATGGATGAGTCGAACCTTGCCGTCCGGGCAGCCAGGACCGTGATCGAGCGTGCAGGCGGGCTCCCGGGCGGGGTTCGCCTCCACATCGAAAAGGCCGTGCCGGTGGCCGGTGGCATGGGCGGTGGCTCGGCCGATGCCGCAGCAGCGATCAAAGCCGCGGTGGAACTCGTCTTCGCCGTCACCGGCCGCGAGACGTTGGTCTCCGACAGCCTGGAGATTGCGCGCGGCCTGGGGGCCGATGTGCCGTTCGCCATGACCGGTGGGGCCGCCATCGGCACCGGGACGGGCGCGGAGCTGTCTCCCGTTCCGGTCAGCTCGCCGTGGCCTGCGGTCCTGATCGCGGACGACGGCGCACTGTCCACGCCGTCCGTGTTCTCCCGGCTGGATGCGTTGCGTGAACAGGGGCAGGCGGTCACCCCCCGGGACGAGGATCTCCAGGTGCCGGACGAATTGCTGGGGGCGCTCGCGGGCGATCCGGGCAGCGACAGCACGGCGTTGTCCCTGCTGCGCAACGACCTGCAGACACCGGCGCTGGACCTTGCCCCGCACTTGGTTCCTCGGCTCGAGGAACTACGGATGGCGGGGTCCATCCCGATCGTCTCCGGTTCCGGCCCCACGCTGATCGCGTTGACCCGCGATCACGAGTCCGCCCGTATTCTGGCGGCCCACCTCCGCGAGGTCGGCGCGCATGCGGTACCCGTCGTTCTCGGCTGAACCGGGCCAGCCGACTCGTGCGCTGGCGTGACGTCCCACGTCAGAACCGCTTTACGTGGGGAAGGTCATAGCCTCCAACGGTCGTCAGGGAGCGCCCGTGCCGATAGTTTTGAGAGCAGTCAAGCGACGCCGACCGCGTGCCGAGAGCCCGGTCCGTCGTCGTCGGTCCTGAACCGACGTTGCTTCGCCCATGGGGATGGGCGAGCGTTGGGGCCCGCGCAGCACGGTTTGCGGGCCCGGCACACATGAGCACGCCAAGGGGGAAGGCCGACCGTGGCCCAGAATCACAGCGCCCATGAAACAACCGTGTCCGCCGGTCGGATGTCGAGCTCGTCCTCCGGTGCCGGTCGTGAACAGTGGATGGACACCGTCAAGGGGGCGGCCATTGTGCTGGTGGTCTTCGGCCACAGCATTGGGGTGCTGACCCAGTGGGGCTGGGACGTTTTCGGCGGGTGGTCTCAGATCAACGTCCTGATGGGGCAGTGGCGCATGCCCGTGTTCATGCTTGTGGCGGGCTTTTTCGTAACGCGCTCCATGACCAAGTACGGGAAACGGTTCTGGCGTCTGCGGCCCCTCAACATGGTGTGGCTCTACGTCTTCTGGACCGCCGTGTACTTCGTGGCCTATCCCGTGATCGGGGCGATTTCACGGGGCCGGACCGCGGGGGAGATGTTCGCTCTGATCGTTGAGAAGACTCTCCTGTTCGACAGCTACCTCTGGTTCCTCCTGGCGTTGGCGATCTACTACGCCGTCCAGGGGCTCTTGGGGACCAAACCGGTCCCCTGGGCCGTGGCACTGGCCTTCCTGGTGTTCCTGTACTTCGTCCCGGGCATGGTGGACGAAGTCTCCTGGGGCACCAATCAGCTCGGAACCAACTGGCTGTTCTTCCTGGTCGGCGCCTGGTGGAGCCAGAGCATCCGGTCCTGGGTGGCGCAGATCAAGCCCTGGCAGGGCGTCATGTGGTGCGTGGTCTGCCTGGCGGCCATCCTGCTGTGGATGCCGACCCGCGACGTGCCCGTCCTGCAGCACTTCGGAGGCATTCTCCCGCCACTGACCGCCGTGCCCGCGGGCCTGTGGGTCCTTTCTCGACTGGACGGCAAGCCCGGGATGGGATGGGCCCGGTACGTAGGTACCCGGAGCCTGTCCGTCTACGTCTTGCACCCCATCGTGCTGCAGCTCTTGATCGCTGCACTGAGCGTTGTGGTGCTCAACCCGACGACGAGCGCGCTCGCCACACCCGTGACCTGGATCGGTGTGCCCGTGCTCATGGTGATCGCCCTCCTGATCTGTCTGGTGATCCAGCGACTGACCGACCGCGTCCCCTACGTCTGGGGCCTCCCTGCGCCCAGGACCGCACCCAAGCGGATCACGGGCGAGGTGGTGACCGCTCAGACCAACGCCAACCGGTAGGCCGACTCCGCCACGGTCAGGCCGGCCCGGGCGGCCGAGGCGCCGCGACGTCGTCCTGCCACCCCGATCAGGGAGAGCAGTACCCCGGCGGTGCGCACCCGGAGCCCGACGGGGTCCACGACTTCGTCGAAGGCGTCCAAGTAGGCCTTGACCACGGACGGGACCGAGGACGGATCGCTCGGATCGATCGCGAGCAACCAGGTGTGCGCCACGAAGCAGGCCAGATCGTCCGCAAGCAGTCCGGGTCCCACTGCATCCAGGTCCAGCAGCCCGGTGATTGGGCCGAGCGCCGGATCGACCGGGTTGGGCCCCAGGATGAGGTTGCCCGGATGGAAGTCACCGTGGACGGGAACCGGGCCGTCGTCGTCCACGTCCTGGCCGCTGCGCACGAACACCTCGACGGCCTCGGCAAGGGTCTGGACCCGGACGCCTTCCTCTGGGAGGGCGGCCTGTGCGGACCGGGCGTAGTCGACGGCACGATCGCTCCACGCCGCCCGCCGGGGAAAGTCCGCGACCGCAGAGGGGAACCGGTCCAACAGTGCCAAAAGGTGTTCCGGGGCCACGACGCCGGTCCCCTCTTCGCGGATCGGGCCCACGGCGGTTGGTCCCGGCAGATGAGAGAGCACCACAGCACCGTCGCCGGAACGTGCCAGGGGGCGCGGAACAGGGACGTGGTGATTCGCCAGCACCGTGTGGCGCACCACCAGATCCGCCTCCCGCGGAGCCCGTACCACCTTGACGTAGGCGGTTGTCAGGGAATCTGCGTCGGTGAGCCGGAGGACGGCCCGCCGCGTGGGGCGGTAGGTCACGGGAACGGATCGCAGGTCGGATCGGGACACCAGGCGCGTCGTCGGATCTGCGGCCTGGCGCAACCCCGGGAGCCACGGGTCGTCCGGCCACAACCAGGAGGCGAAACGGCAACCGTTCCAGTCCAGGGTGACCACGGCAGCGTCGTCGGGAAGGGCGGCTGTGCTCAGACAGACCAGGACCTCGTTCTCGTCCAGCCCGAGGTGCCGGGGGAGGCCCACGGCGGGCGAGGACAGTTCGACGGCGAAGACCCCGGTCACACCGGCCCCGGGTCGGTGGTTGAGTTGCACCAGCCGCCAGCTCCCCGCACCGAGTCCGTGGCCAGTGCGTTGGTACGGGGCCAGATCGAGCGAGTCCAGAACCTTGGACAGTGCCTGGTCCGCTTGCGTGTCCGTCAACAATTCGATCGCACGAGTTTCCTCTGACGGAGATTGCGGGGACATGCGCACATCCTTGCAGGCTTGCGCAAGGATGTGCGTCGCACGGTCGTAAAGTCGACGAAGAAACAGGCCTGGACTCCGGGCCCAGGTGTTGGTGGCTGTCATGGACGGGGAGGTTGCCGTGCGCGGTGACGAGTACGAGCGCGTTGTCTATGCCGGGTCCGGGCTGGAGGAGCTGGGACGCGGGGCCACCGGGCCAACGATCCTGGAACTCCTGGAATCCTGGTGGGCCCAGGCCGTTGCGGACCCCCGGGTGGGGGAACCCTCGGCGGCCTCCTTGGCGACCTACGACGACGCCACCGACCTGCCCGACAACCGCATCCTGTTGATCAAGGACTTCGACGCCCACGGGCTGCGGTTCTTCACCAACCGTGATTCCGCCAAGGGGCGCCAACTCGCGGCCACACCCAATGCGGCCCTGGTCATGCTGTGGCACCCGATGTTCCGGCAGGTGCGCTTCCGCGGGCACGTGGAACAGACCGACCCGGCGGAGGACCTGGAGTACTGGTCCTCCCGACCACACGCCTCCCAGGTGGCCTCCTGGTCCTCCCGACAGTCAGCCCCGGTGGACCGGCGCGAGGACGTCACCGCGGGATTCGAATCAGCCGAGGCCCGGTTCCTGGACGTGGACGTGCCCCTGCCGGAGACCTGGGGCGGATACCGGCTGCGGCCCGTGGAGGTCGAGTTCTGGGTGGGTATGCCCGCCCGCCTGCACGACCGTGTCCTGTGGCGCAGCACCGACGGCACCCCGCATCCGTTGGACTCGCCTGAGCGCTGGACGCTGCAACGTCTCCAACCCTGAGTCTCAGCGGTCGGCGACGGGCGTGGTTCGAACCGCCACCGACAGTGCAGCTGCGAGTACGCACAGAGCGGCGCCGCGGAAGGTGTAGTAGGCCACCAGGAGCAACCGGGGATCGAACTTGTCCGTGAGCCATCCGGAGAAGATGGTCCCGATCACGTCGAAGACCTCCAAGGCCGCCAGCAGCCCGGCCGCCGTGGTGGAGGCCATCCCGTGGTCATGGGCGGAGGGGATGAAGTGGATGCCGATCAGCCCGTTCGTCGTTGCCCCGCAGATTGCAAAAGCCAGGGCCAGGGCCCAGAAAGCACGGTGCCGGACACCGTAGGTCAGGCCCTCCAGGGCCCGGGCCACGGCACCACCGTGCTGCCGGCGCGGCGCGGCGTAGACGTCCGGGTCCACCCCGAACGGTTGGACGCCGCGGTCCTCCGGGTAGTCACGGACAACGGCCCACACCAGGGGGACGACGACGATCGCCGTCGCCGCGATCAGCAGTGATGCGGCGCGCCAGCCGAGATGCTCCGCCAACGCCGCCACGGGCGGGAGGATCACCAACTGGCCCGTCGCGGAACCGGCCGTGAGAACGCCCATGACCAGTCCGCGGCGGCGCACGAACCAGCGTCCGGCCACGGTGGCCGCCAGCACGAGCGCCATGGAGCCGGTACCGGAACCGATCAACAGACCCCAGAAGGCGATGAGCTGCCAGGCATCGGTCATGAACACACTCCCGGCCGCACCAAGGGCGATCAGGCCCAGGGCGGTGGAGATCACCTGGCGCATGCCGAAGCGGTCCATCAGAGCGGCCGCGAACGGCGCCACCAGCCCGTAGAGCAGCAGGTTCACGCTCACGGCCAGGGACATGCTGCCCATGCTCCAGTCGAACTCGGTCTGCAACGGAACCATGAGCGCCCCGGGTGCCGCGCGGAAGCCTGCTGCGCCGAACAGGGCCAGGAAAGCGACCGCGGCCACCCACCACGCCGGGTGGACGGAGCGCAGCTTCTCAGAGCGTGATGTCACGGCCCAGATCCTCGCACACGTCAACGGTCCCGCCCTCTCCGTGCGTCACGATGAGGGCGGGACCTTTCGGGTCGGACAACCGCGGGCGGCCGTCGGCTGCGTTTGCCTCAGTCCGTGGTCAGGAAGACCTTGGTGGCGCGGCGTTCGTGCATGGCCTTGTAACCTTCGGCCGCTTCCTCGAGGGGGAGGGTGAGGTCGAAGACCTTGCCCGGGTCGATCTTGCGGTCCCAGATCAACTGGATGAGTTCGGGCAGGAACCGGCGGACGGGGGCGGGGCCGCCGAGCGTGTGGATTCCCGCGAAGAACAGCTGGATGCCGGGGATGGTCACGTCGTAGTTCACGCCCACGTAGCCCAGGTGGCCACCGCCGCGGGTGGCGCCCACGGCCTGCATGAAGGACTCCTGGGTTCCCACGGCCTCGATGACCGAGTGGGCACCCAGTCCGTCGGTGAGCTCATTGATCTTGGCCACGCCGTCGTCCCCGCGCTCCTCCACGATGTCCGTGGCGCCGTAGTAGCGGGCCAGTTCCTGGCGCTGCGGGTGGCGGGACATCGCGATGATCCGTTCCGCACCCAGCTGCTTGGCGGCCAGGATGGCCATGAGGCCTACCGCGCCGTCACCGACGACGGCGACCGTCTTCCCGGGTCCGACCTCCGCGCCGACGGCTGCGAACCACCCCGTGCCGAGCACGTCGGAGGCCGCCAGGAGCGACGGCACGATCTCGGCGTCGGGCTCGCCCGGGGTCTTGACCAGGGTGCCGTCGGCCAACGGAATGCGAGCCTTCTCGGCCTGGGTTCCGATGCCGCCGTGCACGAACTCGGCGTGGACGCACTTGGACTGGAATCCCGACTGGCAGATCTCACACGTGTTGTCCGAGATGACGAAGGAACCGACCACGTAATCGCCCGGTGCGATGGTGGTGACCTCGGAACCGACCTCCTCGACCACGCCCACGTACTCGTGCCCCATCTTGAGGTGGTCTGCCGGCTCGATGCCCCGGTACGGCCACAGGTCCGAACCGCAGATGCACGTCGCCTTGATCGAGATGACCGCGTCCGTGGGGTCGACGATCGTGGGGTCCTCGCGGTCCACGACCGTGACGACCCCGGGCTTTTCCATGATGACTCCGCGCACGGTGTCCTCCTTCGCGTTCGACTGTGCCACCAGTATCGGCGCCCACGTTCTATGAAACGATCCGGAACTGGCTTCAGGGGAGGTTCTGTCACAACCCCCCACACGAACCCGTAACGTCCTGTTTACGGCGTGAGGGTTGTCGGATGCAGTGACGGGAGCCCGGGCGGGTTATCTTCTTCACCTGCGGGTTCCACAAGATTTTGCTGTGAGTTGCTGGTGAACCCCGAAGACCTAGGAAAGAGGTGGGGTCATGTCGAAGCTCGACACCCAGGCCGTCGCGATGATCGAAGGTGGAGATCACGACGGTGAACTGCACCGCGTGATCGGTCCCAAACTGCTGTTGCTCCTGATCATGGGTGACATCATCGGCGCCGGAATCTTCGCGATCACGGGACGAGTCGCCGGTCAGGTGGGCGGCATGGCCTGGCTCCCGTTCCTGCTCGCGTTCGTGATCGCCACGCTCACCGCGTTCTCCTACCTGGAGCTGGTGACCAAGTACCCGTACGCGGCCGGTGCGGCGTTGTACACGCACAAGGCCTTCGGCATTCACTTCGTGACGTTCATCGTGGCGTTCACCGTGGCCAGCTCGGGCATCACCAGCGCCGCCACCTCGGCCACGCTAGTGGGCAAGAACCTGCTGATCGGCGTGAGCCAGTACATCGACGGCATCCCGCAGACCGCCACCGCCACCATGTTCATGGCCATGGGCATCATGGTGGTGCTGGCCACCATCAACCTGCGTGGTGTGGGCGAGAGCGTGAAGTTCAACGTGGTGCTAACTGTTGTGACCCTGGCGGTCATGGCCGTGATCATCGTGATCGGTTGCATTGCGATCGCCCAGGGCGAGGGTGATCCCGGGCGCTTGGTGGTCTTCGAGACCCCGCAGGACCGCAGTGTGTTCGGCGCTGTCTCCATGGCCACGGCGATCGCCTTCTTCGCGATGGTGGGCTTCGAGGACTCGGTCAACCTGGTCGAGGAGACCAAGAACCCCAAGAAGATCTTCCCCAAGATCATGCTCACCGGCCTGGGACTGTGCGCGATCATCTACATGCTCGTGGCCGCCACCGTGATCATGGTCGTCCCCGCGGGCGACATCGCGAACCCCAAGAATCCCGACGCCGGCATCCTGCTGGACGTCGTCCGGATCGGCGCTCCCGGGATCCCCGTGGACGCGATCTTCCCGTTCCTGACCGTCTTCGCCGTGGTCAACACCGCCTTGATCAACATGCTCATGGCCAGCCGCCTGCTCTACGGGTTGGCCCGGCAGGAGGTGCTCCCGAAGGTCTTGGGCAAGGTCCTGCCCAAGCGGAAGTCCCCGTGGGTGGCCATCATCTTCAGCACCCTGCTGGCCATCGGCTTGATCGCCTACGTGAACCAGAACTCGGAGAGCGGCATCGTGTCCGCGCTGGGCAGCACCACCGCGCTGCTGTTGCTGTGCGTGTTCGCCGTGGTCAACGTCGCCGTCCTGGTGCTGCGGCGCGACCCCACACCGGAGGGCGGATTCCGCACTCCCACCGTGTTGCCCGTCCTGGGCGCACTGTTCTCGCTGTTCCTGGCCGGCCCCTGGGCTCGTTCCCGGGAGGAATGGCTGCAGTATGAAATCGCCGGTGGTCTGTTGGTCATCGGAGTCGCGCTGTGGCTCGTCGCCTGGGTGGCCAACCTGCTGCGCAGCCCGGAGAAGGAACCGACCGAGGAGATCACTCGGTTCTGATCCTTCCCGCTCACAAGCTTATGTCTGCGTGGAGACGGTGCGCCTACGAGGCCGACTCCACACAGACATAAGGGTGTTTTCGTAGGGCTTGGGTAGGGCTTGGGATCAGAGCTGTTCGGAGAGCTCGAGCCAGCGTTCCTCGAGTTCCGTGTTCTCGTCCTCGAGTTCACGCAGCTGCTCCGTGAGTTTGCCGAGGCCTTCGAAGTCGGACTGGTCGTGAGCGGCCATCTCCGTGTGCTTGGCCTCGATGAGGCCCGCGAGTTTCTCCATGCGCCGCTCGATCGCCCCGACCTCCTTCTGAGCCGCGCGAGCTTCAGCCCCCGAGAGCTTCGGGTCGTCGGAAGCGGAATCGGAGGCCGCGGACGCGGCAGCCAGCGGGTTCGACGCCGCCGCGCCCGTGTCAGTCGCGGCCGCGAGCCGGAGGTATTCGTCCACCCCACCGGGCAGGTGGCGGAACCTCCCGTCCAACAAGGCGTACTGCTGATCGGTGACGCGCTCCAGCAGATACCGGTCGTGGGAGACCACCAGCAACGTGCCCGGCCAGGTGTCCAGCAGGTCCTCCATGGCCGCGAGCATGTCCGTGTCCAGGTCGTTCGTGGGCTCGTCCAGCACCAGCACGTTCGGTTCGTCCAACAGGATCATGAGCAACTGCAGTCGGCGCTTCTGCCCGCCGGAGAGATCCCGGACCGGAGTGGACAACTGCGCGCTGGTGAATCCCAGGCGTTCCAGCAACTGACCCGGAGTCATCTCCTTTCCGTCGGCCACGTAGGAGGTCTTCTTCCGCCCGACGACGTCCGAGACCCGGTCGTCCGCCACCTCCTCCAGCTCCCGCAGCTGCTGGGTCAGCACCGCCACCTTGACGGTCTTGCCGCGCACCACTCGCCCCGCGGTGGGTTCGAGTTCACCCGTGACCACCTGCAACAGGGTGGACTTGCCCGCACCGTTGCGACCCAGGATCCCCGTGCGCTCGCCGGGGGCGATCTGCCAGGTGACGCCGTCGAGCACGGTGCGCGGCTCGGTCGAGGCCACCGATTCGCCGTCGGGGGAGTACCCCTCGCGGGAGCCCATATAGGTGACCGAGATGTCTTCCAGGTCCACCACGCGCTTGCCCAGCCGGGTGACCGCCATCTTGGACAGGGCCACGGTGTCCCGCGGCGGCGGGACATCTGCGATCAGTTCGTTGGCGGCGTCGATCCGGAACTTCGGTTTGGAAGTGCGTGCGGGTGCGCCGCGGCGCAACCAGGCCAGCTCCTTCTTCATCAGGTTCTGCCGCTTGGCCTCGGCCACCGCGGCCTGACGGTCGCGCTCCACGCGCTGCAGCACGTAGGCGGCGTACCCGCCTTCGAAGGGCTCCACGATCCGGTCGTGGACCTCCCAGGTGGAGGTCGAGATCTCGTCCAGGAACCACCGGTCGTGGGTCACGACCACCAACCCACCTTGGTTCTTGGACCAGCGCTTGTTGAGGTGTTGGGCCAGCCACGCGATACCCTCCACGTCCAGGTGGTTAGTGGGCTCGTCCAGGAACAGGACGTCCCATTCCTGGGCCAACAGGGCTGCCAGTGCGGTGCGTCGTCGTTGTCCGCCGGAGAGCTCGCCCACGGGCTTTTTCCAGTCCAGATCCGCCACCAGGCCACCGATGACGTCGCGGACCTTGGCGTCGCCCGCCCACTCGTGTTCGTCGCGATTCCCGACGACGGCCTGCCCCACGGTCTGGGTCGGGTCCAACACGTCCGCCTGATCGAGCATGCCGATCCGGGTGCCGGAGCGAGAGGTCACACGGCCTTCATCGGGGTCGAGTCGCCCCGCGAGAATCTTCATGAGCGTGGACTTGCCGTCGCCGTTGCGGCCGACGATCCCGATGCGGTCGCCGCCGTCGATACCCACCGTCACACCCTCCAGGACGGTGCGGGTGGGGAAGGACAGGTGCAGGTTCTCGCCGTTCAACAAATGAGCCACCAGACAAGGGTACGGACTGCGCGCAAGGGAAAAGTCCGGTGCGGCCCGAATGATAGGGTGACTGACCGTGCACTTCGTGCACCGTCACGGAAGTCACCCCGGGAATTGACGGTCCCTTCACCGGGCTGACCACGGGGATTCCCGTGACGCTCCGCCTTGGTGTAATTGGCAGCACCCCGGCCTTTGGAGCCGTGGAGTCTAGGTTCGAACCCTAGAGGCGGAACGAATCGACACCAGTCGATGCCCGCCACCCGGCGCAGTTCTGCGGACGGGGCGCGGGCCAGTCGATCACGAGGAGCAGCCAGATCGTGACCAGCACCGACGCCGAGCAGGGCCCCGAGTACAACGCAGGGGAGGGCATCGCGCAACCGGCCGCTGTCATCGTCCTGGCTGCGGGTCAGGGCACCCGGATGAAGTCCAAACTGCCCAAGATCATGCACGAGATCGGTGGCCGGTCCATGGTGGGGCACGCGCTGGCCGCGGCCCGCACCCTGGACCCCCAGCGACTGGTCGTCGTGGTTCGCCACGACCGTGACCGCGTGGCCCAGCACGTCCTGGACTTCGACCCCCAGGCCCTGATCGCCGACCAGTCCGACGTCCCCGGAACGGGATCGGCCGTCCTGGCCGGGCTGCAGAAGCTCGACGAGAACGCCCCGGTCGAAGGCACCGTGGTGGTCACCTACGGTGACGTTCCGCTGCTGACCGCGGACACCCTGCGGGACCTGGTGGCCCACCACGATTCCCGCGGCAACGCCGTCACCGTGCTGACCGCCATCCACCCGGAGCCGGGCAAGTACGGCCGGATCCTGCGCGACGCGGACGGTTCCTTCGCCGACATCCGCGAGTTCAAGGACGCCAACCAGGCCGAACGGGCCGTGGCCGAGGTCAACTCCGGGATTTTCGCCTTCGACGCCACCGTCCTGCGTGACGCGCTGGACAAGGTCGACGTCAACAACGCCCAGGGTGAGATGTACCTGACGGACGTCCCCGCGATCGCCCGCGCCGAAGGCGGGCTTGTGGACGCCCTGACCATGGGCGACTACATGGAGTTGGAGGGCGCCAACGACCGCGTCCAGCTTGCCGAGCTGGGTCGCTACCTCAACCGGCGCACGGTCGAGTCCCACATGCGCAACGGGGTGAGCGTGATCGACCCCGCGACCACCTGGATCGGCTCGGACGTGGCCATCGCCGCCGATGCCGTGATCCACCCCAACACCCAGCTGCACGGCATCACCTCCGTGGGCGAGGACGCCGTGGTGGGCCCGGAGACCACGTTGACCAACGTGCGGGTGGGGCGCGGCGCCATCGTCGTGCGTACCCACGGATCCGACTCCACTCTCGGCGAAGGCTCCAGCGTCGGACCCTTCGCCTATCTCCGTCCGGGAACGGAGTTGGGTGCCGGCGGCAAGATCGGCACGTACGTGGAGACCAAGAACGCGCAGATCGGCGCGGGCTCCAAGGTCCCGCACCTGTCCTACGTGGGGGATGCCACCATCGGTGAGCACTCCAACATCGGGGCCGCAAGCGTTTTCGTGAACTACGACGGCGTGAACAAGCACCGGACCACAATCGGAAACCACGTCCGCATGGGGTCGGACAACATGTACGTTGCTCCCGTGACGGTCGGCGACGGTGCCTACTCGGGTGCTTCGACCACCGTGCGCAAGGACGTTCCGGCGGGGGCGTTGGCACTGACCGAAGGCCGTCAGGTCATCGTGGAGAACTGGGTGCTGGACAACCGCGCGGGAACCGCAGCAGCCGACGCAGCCCAGGCCGCCCAGGATTCGACCACCAGCCACAGCGATGCTCGAGAAAGCGAGTCACGATGACCGGGATCCTCAACTCAGGTGACAACCGTATGGTCCTGCTCTCCGGCAGGGCCCACCTGCAGCTGGCAGAAGACGTGGCCCGTGAACTGGGGACCGATCTGGTGCCCACGGATGCCTATGACTTCGCCAACGGTGAGACCTACGTCCGGTTCGGGGAGTCGGTGCGCGGCGCCGATGCGTTCCTGATCCAGTCCCACCCCGCGCCGATCAACCAGTGGATCATGGAGCAGCTGCTCATGCTGGATGCCCTCAAGCGGGCGTCGGCGCGTTCGATCACCGTGGTTGCCCCGTTCTACCCGTACGCGCGGCAGGACAAGAAGCACCGTGGCCGTGAGCCCATCTCCGCCCGTCTGATCTCGGACCTGTACAAGACCGCGGGCGCGGACCGGTTGATGTCGGTGGATCTGCACACGGCCCAGATCCAGGGCTTCTTCGACGGGCCCGTGGACCACCTCATGGCCATCCCGATCCTGGCTGATTACGTGAAGTCCATGGTGGGCGACGACGAGATCACCGTGGTCTCCCCGGACACCGGTCGCGTGCGCGTGGCTGAGATGTGGGCCGAGCTGCTGGGCCACACGCCACTGGCCTTCGTGCACAAGACCCGTGACATCACCCGCCCGAACCAGGCAGAGTCCAAGGAGGTCGTGGGCCAGATCGAGGGCCGGACCTGTGTGCTGATCGACGACATGATCGACACCGCGGGAACCATCTCCGGTGCGGTCAAGGTCCTGCGGGAGCACGGCGCGAAGGACGTCATCATCGCGGCCACGCACGCTGTGTTCTCCGACCCCGCGGTCGAGCGGTTGTCCAACTGCGGGGCGCGTTCCGTCGTCGTGACGGACACTCTGCCGGTGCCGGAGGAGCACCGGTTCGAGAACCTGGAGGTGCTCTCCATCGCGCCGCTGCTGGCGCGCGCGATCCAGGAAGTGTTCGAGGACGGGTCGGTCACGAGCCTGTTCAACGGCCACTCCTGATCGACACGAGAGCTTTCGACACGGAAAAGTGCCGATCCAGTCACTGGATCGGCACTTTTCCCTGTCGGAAGCTGCTCAGACCACCCTGCGGTCAGCCTTGGAGGTACCGCTGGATGAAGGCGGCCATCGCGTCCCGGTTGGTGGTCTCCAGTGGGCGGTAGGTGCCGTCGGACCAGCCCTTGGACACCCCCGACGCTGCCATCCAACGGATCGCCTCCGAATGAGCCTGGCCCGCTGACACGTCGGTGAAGCTCGCCGCGGAGCCGACTGCGGGAGATCCGGCCATGCGGTGGAACAGAGCGGCCGTGGCGTCACGCGTGATGTCATCGTTGGGCCGGAACGTTCCGTCAGGCCAGCCTTCGAGCAGGCCCTGGGACCTGGCCCAGGTGATCTGCTTGTAGAACGGGTGGCTCGTGGACACGTCGCGGAACGGGGAGACCGCTGGGGGCGTGAAAGCGGGGGATCCTGAGACCCGGTACGCGACGGCGGCCATGGCGTCCCGGTCGATCGGGGAGTGCGGGCGGAAGGTTCCATCGGACCAGCCCGTCAGGTAGCCCCGGTTCTTGACCCAGGAGATCGCGGAAGCGTGCTGTTGGGCGGCGGACACGTCTACGAACGGGCCGGGTGCCGCGGCCGGCTTGGGTGTGGACGTGGGTGCGGCCTTGACCGGGGCGGACTGGGTGGTGGTCGATCCGGTCACCGAACTGCGGGTGTCCGCAGGTTTGCCGCCGTTGGCGTATCCGCCACCGTTGACCACGGAGACGATGCGCCACGGTTGACCCGTCCGCGCCAGGCTCCCGTCCGCCAAGGTGACGCCGATGCCCACCACGGTCACCTTGGGATCCAGCAGCACGGCGTTGTGCGACGGGGAGCCCTTCCACCAGTTGACCAGCGCCACGGGATTGACGCTGTACTCCAGGGCCGTGATCTCCCGTTTGGTGGTCGCTCCGCCGAACCTCGAGTCGGAGAGGAAGTTGTTGGAGTGGTTGAAGTTCTCGTCACGCACCACTCGGTTGGATTCGTCCTGGGAGATTCCGCTGAGCGTGGGGGAGTACTTGACCGGCGCCAGCCCGCGGGAGGCGCGGTACTTGTTGATCTCCGTGAGGATCGTCTGCCGATGTCCGTCACGTGTTGCCTGTGAGGTGCTGACGATGTCCCCTTGGGCGGCGTGGGCCGGCGTCGTGGAGAGCAGGGGGCCCGTGACGACGGCGGCCGCGGACACCACGGCCGCGGCCAGCCAGAGGCGTGCGGGCCTGGGTGAGGCCGGGGCTGCGGCGGAGGACTGGGTGGCGCGCGGCGGCTGGGCAGGCACGATGGGCATGAGCGGTTGTTCCTTTCGGGCACAGGTTGAGATTCAACCCAGGAGAGGAAGGCCGCTGACGCGTTCCGGGCTGTCACCGAATTCGATGTTGTGGTTGTTGTGGTTGTTGTGGGCGGGTGGATGAGGTGGATCCGGACGGCGTGGTCGGTCGGGCTGTTGGGCCCGACCGACCACGGTCCGATTCCTGGCGACCGGGTGATCGCCAGGGGGTCAGTTGACGTAGCGGTAGAGGAAGGCGGCCATGGCGTCACGGTTGGTGGCGTTCAACGGCCGGTAGGTCCCGTCCGGCCAGCCCGTGGTGATGCCCTGGTTCGCGAACCAGTGGATCTCCTTGTAGAACTGTTGGCCGGGGCGGACGTCGGCGAACGACGACGTGGCCGGTGCCGTGTAGGCGGGCGAACCGTCCAGGCGGTAGAACAGGGCCGCCGTCGCATCACGCGTGATGTCCGCGTTGGGTCGGAAGGTCCCGTCCGGCCAGCCCTTGAGCAGGCCCTTTGAGCGGGCCCATGCGATCTCCTTGTAGAACTGGTGGGTGGTGGGGACGTCGGAGTACGGCGACCGGGCGGGCGGGGTGTAGGCCGGTGAACCCGCCATGCGGTAGGTGACGGCAGCCATCGCGTCCCGGTCGATGTTCTCGGTCGGGCGGAAGGTCCCGTCGGGCCATCCCTTCAGATAACCCCTGTCCTTGGCCCAGCTGATTTCCGTGACGAACTGGTTGGTCGCGGACACGTCCTTGAACGGTGCGGTCACGCCCGTGCCGGAGCTCCCACCCAGGGGTTTGTAGTTGGCGTTGCGGGCGAAGTCCTGCAGCTGTGACCATGAGCCGCCGTAGACGTTCGAGTCCCCGGAGAACGGGCCCGCCTCCGAGTACTGCCAGATGTCGTACGTGCTCCACCCGTTGGGCATGGGCCCGGGCGAGGTCGTCCAGTTGGCCAGGTGCAACGGGTGGTTGTTGAACATGTCCGTGTTGCCCGTGCACTGCTCCCACCAGTCCGTGGTGGTGTAGATGGCGGGGAGCCGGCCGGTGCGCTGCTTGTAGCGATCGGAGAAGCTCTTGATCCAGGCGCGCATCTCCTGCTGGGTGAGGTCGTAGCAGATGTTGCCGTAGGCCGGATACGGGTTGTACTCGATGTCCAACAGGCCCGGCAGCGTGCGCCCGTCCGCCGACCACCCGCCGCCGTTGTTCACGAAGTAATCCGCCTGGGCGGCACCCGTGGAGGTCTTGGTGGGAACGGCGAAGTGATAGGCGCCGCGGATCATTCCACTCTGGTAGGACCCGATGTACTGCTCGTCGAAGCTCGGCGACCGGTAGGAGGTGCCCTCGGTGGCCTTGATGTAGGCGAACCGGGAGCCCATGGCGTACTCGCCGGTCCAGTTCACGGACGGTTGCCAGGAGGACACGTCCATGCCCTGGATGCCCGCGGGCTGCCAGGCACCGCCCACGGTGACCATCGACATCGCCCCGGCCGGGCCCATGGCCGCCGGGGTCGCGGCGCCGTCGTCGGCCGTTGCGGATGTGGAAGGGGAGGAGGTGGATGGTGAGGAAGTGGACGGGGACGGCGTCGACCCGGTGACAGGCGCGTCCTGCGGGGAGTCGGTCTCCTCGCGGATCTGGTCCATGGTTTCGGCGGAGTCCTCCGATAGGTGGCCCGCAGAATCAAGACTCTTCTGGTACATGCCCATGGTTGCTCCGGGGCTGTCGTCGCCGGTCGTGGGAGGTGCGTCCGGGAGTTCCGGTGCGTCGTAGGAGGCCACCGCGCCGGGGTCGTAGGACACGACATCGCCGTCGGTGAGGGTGAGTTCTCCCTGGGGAGTTCCTTCCTGGCTTACGTATTCGTTGACCACGGACGGGGTTGGGGCCTCTTTTGCATTGGCCGGGGCAGAGGTGGAGATGGCCAGTGTGGTGAGGATCAGGGACAGGGTGACAGCGGTCGCGGTGGCAGAGCCCCGCGACGAGTGATTGGTGTGGATCACGCGTACGCCTATTCTTCGGGGGGTCATCCGGCGTCTGGGGGAGGGGAAGCTGGAAGCCGAACCGCTGCGAGTATAGCGTGATCATTTCGTTATGTTGCGGTCCTGCCCGGTTGGAACCCCTGGTGACCAGGGGTTCCAACCGAGCAGGACCGGCAGGGTGGATTCGGGCGGGTGGTTGGCGTACGGACGCGGCTGTCAGTACGCGCCCGACGGCGCGAAGACCGCCTTGACCGTCCGCAGCAGGATCAAGGTGTCTTCCAGCACGGACCAGTTCTCCACGTAATACAGGTCCAGGCGCACCGACTGGTCCCAGTCCAGGTCCGAGCGTCCCGAGACCTGCCACAATCCGGTGATCCCGGGCTTGACCCGCAGCCGCCGGTGAACATAGTCCTCGTACTTGTCCACCTCGGACTCCAACGGCGGGCGGGGGCCCACCAGGGACATCTCGCCCTTGAGGACATTCACGAACTGCGGTAGCTCGTCCAGGCTGTACCGGCGGAGGACCTTGCCGGGCTTCGTCACCCGGGGGTCGTCCTTCATCTTGAACAGCACGTCGCCCTGGGATTCGTTGGCGGCCAGCAGGGCCGCCTTGCGTTCCTCCGCGTCCGTGTACATGGAGCGGAACTTCAGCATCTTGAACCGTGATCCGTCCAGTCCCACGCGCTCCTGGCCGAAGAACACCGGGCCACGGTCATGTGCCTTGATCATGGCTGCCACGACGATCATGACGGGGGACAGCACGAGCAGCGCGAACATCGAGCCCAGGATGTCCATGCCGCGCTTGATGATTCGTCGTGACCGGGAAAGATGCGGTGTGGAGACGTGGATTAACGGAAGACCTGCCAGGTGCTGGGTGTGGATGCGCGGGCCGGCGATGTCCGTGAGGCCCGTGTTCATGACCAGACGGATGCGGGCGTCGGCCAGGTACCAGCTCAGGTGCCGGATCTCCGCAGAGCTCAACGGCGAGTTGTTGGTGAGTACCAGGGCCTGGACGCGGTTGCGATGCGCGGCCTCGAGGATTCCCGCCACGGTGGGGCGTTCGCCGACGGGGAGGGTGTTGCGGATCTCGATGTCCTTCAACTTGGCCGGAATCGGTTGCTTCCCCTTGGGGTAGTAAGCGACCACCGGTGCCAGGCCGGCTTCCACGTGGTCCTGCAACGACTGCACCGTCTCCAGGGTGCCGCGTTGGCGGCCCACGACCATGGTTCTGGACATGGCCGAGCGATTACGACGACGGCGGAACAGCAAGCTGGTGCGTAGGCCCCAGCGTCCGAGAACCAGGAAGACCAGCCCAAGGGGGAGGGCGATCATCACGTACCCGCGGGCGAAGGGCAGGGACAGGGCGAACGAGATGATCGCGATCGCACTGTAGAAGATCAACGTCGCGGTGGAGACCTCGCGCGACTCCTCCACGCCGTACCCGATCAGGCGGATGGCCCGGGCCCCGCGCAGGTCGAGCCAGGCCCACCAGGTGATGCCCAGGACAAGGCCGACGAACCAGTAGCTCACGGTCATTCCGTGCCATTCGAGATCGCCGCCGCCCCTGGACCCATCGGCCCCGAAGCGTCCGAGCTGGGCCAGCAGCAGCGTCGCGATGATGGCGACGGCGTCGACCAGGCGCATGGACCACACGTAGGCGGAGCGCCAGTCGTCACGGGGCTTGATGGGCGACTCCGGCACGGAAGGGGTCTCGCCCGGAATTACTTCCGGACCGCTGGGGTCCAGGATCCGGACCGGACCGGTGCTGGGTTGCGCCTGGGTGCCGTCACTCTCGGCGGGCATCCGGGCGGGTGCCGGGCCGCGTTGGGCGTCACGGTCGTGACGAGCGGCTCCGGTGGTCCGATGCCGGGCACTCATGCCGTCCACCGAGGAGTCGGTGATACTGGCCATCGTGTTGTTCCTCCCCCTCATGAGGTCAACCGTTGTGCAGTCAACCGTTCAAGACGATTCAGGGTGTCGATCCTCGACACCGCATCGGGCCGTCATTGCCGGGTGTGCCGACACAGCCGGAGAGCAGGCGGGCAGCACGGAAACGGGTTCGCCGTCGCGCGCTGGACCGTTGCATTCGGCTGAAAGCCCCAAGAGCCGCCCGTGTCCAACCGGGCGACTGTGGCCGGGCGACGAAACCAGCGCGATCCCCATCGCGGTTAGGGCGTCCGTCGCTTGACCCAGCCCTTTTTATCCTACGAGCAACGGCCCACTATAGGCGTCCCCAGATGTGTCCAAAACATGGACCTGTGGACCAAGTGGTGGGTGTCACAGCAGGTCGCGGCGCTGTGGTGCTCTCGTGCTAAAGTCGTCGGGTTGCCGAGGCGAGGGGAAGTCCGCGCGTGCGCGTCACGCCGCAGGAGGACCCGTTATCGACGAGGCTGGCTTGGAAATCGCACGAGTTCCCGTCGCATTCCGCCCCGCGGAAGCACGCTTCCGCGCTTCATGCGGGGCAACGACGAGATCACCGTGTTGAGGCAATGAGTCGGTCGCCCTGGGCCGGCGCAACACATTTGTCATTGCTCATCAACACGAGGAGTCCACCACCATGGTCGACGTCATCCGCATCCCCGGCGAGGTCCGCACCGATTTCGGCAAGGGCTACGCCCGCCGCATCCGCGCGAACGATCAGATTCCGGCCGTCATCTACGGCCACGGCCACGACCCCATCCACGTGTCTCTCCCGGGCCACGAGATGATGCTGGTCGCACGTAACTCCAACGCCGTCATCGAGGTCCTGGCCGACGGAGAGCACCTGTGCATGCTCAAGGACGTCCAGCGTCACCCGATCCGCCCGGAGATCCTCCACATCGACCTGCTGACGGTCAAGCGCGGAGAAAAGGTCGAGGTGGACGTTCCCCTGGTCCTCACCGGCGAGGTCGCCCCGACCGCCATGTACAACCAGGAAGAGACCTCCTTGACCGTCCTGGTGGACGCCCTCAAGGTGCCCGAGCAGTTCGAGGTCTCGATCGAAGGCCGTGAGCCCAACGAGCACGTCCTGGCCAGCGACGTCGAGCTCCCGGCCGGCGTTGAGCTGGTCACCGACGCCGAGATGCTGGTGGTCAACGTTTCCGAGCCCGTCGAGCAGGACCTGGGCGAGGAAGAGGAGACCGGCGAAGAGACCGAGGGCGAGGAAGCCGAGGGCGCTACCGAGGAATCCTCCGAGGAGTCCTCCGACGACGAGTGAGCGCATCTCCCCGATGCGCCTGACGGCACCCGAACCGCAGACCGGTTCGGGTGCCGTCACCCGTTGACGGTCCGGGCGGCGCCCGGTGGCGGATGAACGCAACGCACTGAATGGGATGAGGCAATGACGGATCGGTGGATCGTGGCGGGCCTGGGCAACCCCGGACCGCAGTACGAACGCACCCGACACAACGTCGGACACATGGTCGTGGACGAATTGGCGGCTCGCACGGGGGAGAAGTTCTCCGTGCACAAGCAGTCGCGCGCCCAGATCGCGGAGACCCGGCTACGGCCGGGCGGCCCGCGAGTGGTGCTGGTCAAACCCCTGACGTACATGAACGTCTCCGGTGCTCCGGTGGTCAACATCCTGAAGTTCTTCGGCGCCGACCCGGATCACCTGATCGTCGTGCACGACGAACTCGACATCGATTTCGACACCGTCAAACTCAAACGCGGTGGGGGCGAAGGCGGGCACAACGGGCTGCGGGACATCTCCAAGGTCCTGGGCACCAAGGACTACCTGCGGGTCCGGGTGGGAGTGGGACGCCCTCCGGGTCGGATGGACACCGCGGCGTTCGTCCTCAAGCCCTTCACCACCACGGAGGCCACTGCCCTCCCGTTGTTGCTGGACACCGCCGCGGACGCGGTCGAGAAGATCATCGACGACGGACTGACCGCCGCGCAGAACAGCGTCCACGCCCGCTGACCGTTCACCGGACGCAATGACGACGTGTGACCCGTGGTTTTCCGGCACTGGACTACCGTGGAAGCCACGCTTCGCCCGCGTGCACCCCGGTGGCGGTCGCGCGGACACCCCCACTGCCACACCCGCAACACCCGCATCGCGCCACCGCCGCAGCGCAGATCCCCCAGGAGGTCCCTCGTGCACTCCGACAGCAGCCCTGATCGACCCGCTCCCGTCGTCGTTCCCTCCGTCGTTCCCGCTCCCGGTGAGCGGACCGGGGTGTTGGACGACGAACAGGCACGGGAACTGGCGGCGCGGTTCCCCGTCCTCCGCCGCACGGTCGGGGACAAGCCGTTGGTGTACCTGGACTCGGGTGCCACGTCCCAGCGGCCGGAGGCCGTTCTGTCCGCGGAACAGACCTTCCTGACGCAGTCCTACGCCGCGGTGCACCGCGGGGCGCACACGCTCGCCGTCGAAGCCACCGACGCCTTCGAGGACGCCCGGCGCACCGTGGCGCAGTTCGTGGGCGCGGAGGAACGCGAGGTGGTCTGGACCTCCAATGCCACCGAGGCGATCAACCTGGTCACCTACGCCATGTCCAACGCCACTGCGGGAAGCAACGGGGCAGGACCTGACTCCCGACGCTTCGCGTTGGCCCCGGGAGACGAAATCCTGGTGACCGAATCGGAGCACCACGCCAACCTGGTGCCTTGGCAGGAACTGTGCGCGCGCACCGGCGCGACCCTGCGCTGGGTCCCCGTGGACGACGACGGACTGCTGCGCATGGACACCCTGGACGACCTCGTGGGTGAACGGACCAAGGTCGTCGCCTTCACCCACGTCTCGAACGTCACGGGGGCGGTCAACAACGTCGCCGCGTTCGTGGCCGCCGCCAAACGCGTGGGCGCCCTCACCGTGCTGGACGCCTGCCAGTCGGTCCCGCATCTTCCGGTGGACTTCCATGCCCTGGACGTGGACTTCGCCGCGTTCTCGGGCCACAAGATGCTGGGCCCCACGGGCATCGGGGTGCTCTACGGACGTGGTGAACTCCTGGATTCGCTGCCCACCTTCCTCACGGGCGGATCGATGATCACCTCCGTGACCATGGAACGCAGCGAGTACCTCCCCGCCCCCACCCGGTTCGAGGCCGGGACCCAGCGCATCTCCCAGGCCGTGGCCCTCGCGGCGGCGGTCCGGTTCCTCACCGACGTCGGAATGGACAAGGTGGCCGCGTGGGAGGCGCACCTGGGTCAACGGCTCGCCGTCGGTGTCTCGCAATTGCCCGGGGTTCGCCTGGTCGGCCCCCGGCCGGGGCAGGAGAGGGTGGGCCTGGCCTCCGTGTCGGTCGAAGGCGTGCACTCCCACGACGTCGGGCAGCTGCTCGACGTCGCCGGTGTGGCCGTGCGGGTCGGGCACCACTGCGCCCAGCCGCTGCACCGGCGGCTGGGCCTGACCGCGACCACCCGGGCGAGCACCTACCTCTACAACACGACCGACGACGTCGACCGGTTCCTGGAAGAACTCTCCGGGGTGCGGCGCTACTTCCGCGTGGACGACTGAAGGAGCTGAACCACCATGAGCGCACTGGATCAGATGTACCAGGACGTCATCCTCGATCATTCCAAGCGCCGGATCGGCGAAGGTCTGGCGGCGCCGGACGAATCACCCCTGGAAGGTGAGACCGCCGCCGGATGTCATCACGAATACAACCCGACCTGCGGTGACGAGATCCTGGTGCGCGTGGGCGTGGACGGCGACCGGATTTCGTCCCTGAGCTGGCAGGGCGACGGGTGCTCGATCTCCATGGCGGCGGCCTCCGTGCTCTCGGAGATGGCCCCGGGTACCGACCTGGGCACCCTGCGGACCCAGATCGAAGAGTTCCGGGAGATGCTGCGCTCGCGCGGAAACCACGAACCCGATGAGGAACTGCTGGGGGACGCCGTCGCATTCGTGGGGGTTTCCCGCTTCGTGGCGCGCGTGAAATGCGCCGCGCTGGCCTGGGTGGCCACCGAAGCGGCGTTGACCAAGGCGCTCGCGGAGTCCGCATGAGCACCTCCGAGCGAGCCGGTCGGGCACGCCTGCCCAACCGGGTCGCGCTGGTCGAGGAACTCGTCGCGCTGGGTCGCCGGGAATCCTACGGACTCAACGTGCTCCTGACCGGCCCCCAGGGCATCGGCAAATCGGTCCTGATGGAGGAGGTCGTGGACCAGCTGCAGTCCACCTCACGGATCGTGCGGTGGGAGGACATGGACGAGCCCATGGGCGCTGATTCGGCCGTGGACCGTTACCTTCGGTACCGCTCCCGGTTGGCCGCGGATTCAAACGACCGACCCACGGTCGTCGTCGTGGACGACGTGAACACGGTGGCCGAGGCCGACAGGCGAGCCCTCACGGAGATGGTCCGGAACCAGGAGATCGGCCTGCTGGTGACGGCAACGGCGGTCCGGTTGGCAGGTCGCGCACTGGGCACGTTGTGGCGGGACGGAATGCTCCACGAACGTCGGGTACCGGAACTCGATGTCACGGACGTCATGGAGCTGGGCCGCTTCCTGCTGCAACGCAGGGTGCCGTTCACGGAAGCCACCGCGGTGCTGAGGGCCTCGGCTGGAATTCCCGGGCACGCCGTGGCTGCGCTGGGTCATCTGGACGCGACTCCTGGGCGACCGCGTTCGCTCGCGCACGTTCCCGACGTCAGCGGGAACCAGGAGCGCATTCTGCGCATCCTGGCCCGGGTCCGTGACTTCGCGGCGGTCATCCTGGTCGACCTGTACGGGGCCGAGGACCTGGACGCCCTGCGGGACACCGACGTCCTGCGCCTCACGGGTTCGGGGGTGGCCAGAGCGGTGTGCATCGCGAACCCCTGGGTGGCGGACACCGTTGCCGCCACCACCCCGCCCGAGATCGACCGGGAACTCTGCGAGAGCCTGACGCCGTATCTGACCGACGTCCGGTTGAGTGCCGGAGCCGCCGCGGACCTGCTCCTGTGGCGCCATGACCTGGGGCTCGCGTTGGACGAGTCGCGGGTGGCGCAACTGGCCGAGGAAGCGGCCGAGAACGCGGACTACGGAACGGTCCACGCTCTCATCGAGACCCTGGGCAACGAATCGGCACCATTGCGCGGCCTGCACACCCTGGCTCTGGCCAGCCTGGGGCGCATCGACGCCGCCACCGAACTCGCACGGCCCTTGTTGGAGGCCGACGCGGACGCGCAGGCCAAGGGCCTGACCACCCGTGAGGTCGAAGCGCTCTACGTCCTGGCGGCCATGAGCACACAGTCCAGGCGTGAGCCTGGTGAATTCGAGCAGCTCCTGGAGACCGCGCAACGCCAGCACAGGAAACTCGTTCAAGACTCGGACGCCCCCCAGTCGCTGGCCCAGGCCAAGGCGCTGCGGGAGGCTGCGCTGACCGGCCGGTGGGTCATGGACGACTTCCTGGGGGAGTACACGGACCTGGCGGACTCGGTGAGTCGCGTGTCCGCGGGCAGCAGGGTGGACCGCACCACCCGCGCCCTCATGGTCGGGATGACGGCGAAAGCCAGCGCCATCGCCGGGCGCCCGTTGGACGGGCAGGCGCAGCTGGCCCGCGCTGTTCGAGTCGACACCTCGGCCCGCAACGCGAATCTGGCGCAGCGCCACACGGTGGACGCCGCGATGCTCGCCGGCATCCTGGCGGGGGAGTGGCCGGTGATCCTCCAAGAGGCGTGGCGGGGGGACGATGCCTTCGCCCACAACCCTGGCTGGGTTCGCCACAACCTGGTGCTCGGGGCGGTGCTCCTGCTCTCGGGTCGGCCCCGCAAGGCGCTGCAGCACCTCTCCGAGGGCCTGCGGGACAGCGAGTCCGACAACGACTTCCCGGTGCCGCAGCTGGTGGTGAGCGCCACCGCGTGCGCCTACGCGTGGATCGGTCAATCGGACTCGGCCAAGGCCCTGCTCCGGATGGTCGAGACCATGGATGTCCAGGAGTCATATTTCTACCGAGCCGTCGGTGACTACTTCCGCGGACTGGCGGAACTGCTGCTGGGGGACGTGGCCGATGGTGTGCAGCGGTGGCGGTCCCGGGCCGACGACGCCGTGGCGCGCGGAGCCGACGGCCTGGCACTGGTCTTTCTGCAAGCTCTGGCCAGGGCCGGTTCCGAGCTGGCCGTGCAGGATCTCCTCACCGTCTCCGCGCGGTGCCAGGGCGCCTGGGCGGAGACCCTCGGAGCACTTGCCCAGGCACTGGACGGGCAGCGGATCACGGACATGCGCGCCGCATTGCGCGGAGCCGTTGCCATGGGGGATCTCGGGCTCGCAGGGTTCCTCGAACGCCTCGTCGGCGAACGTGGCAACACCACGACAGCGGGGCCCGTCGTCGCTTTTCCCGACGACGAACTCGGGGGCGATGACGCCGGGGTGACGGACACCCCGTCGTTGGTCATGGCTGCCGTTCTCACGACCCGGGAACGGGAGGTCGCCGATCTGGCGGCGGCCGGGTTGACCAACCAGGCCATCGCCGAGGAGGTGGGCTTGTCCCGCCGCACCGTCGAAGGTCACATGCGGCAGGTGCTGCGCAAGCTCGCACTGTCACGGCGTACCGAACTGGTGGACACGTGGAGAGTGGGGACTGCGTGAACCCTTCGAACACGACGATCGACCGCAGCAGAGGACCTGGGCACCGCAACGTGTTGCCCAAGCCCACGGCGGATGGTGACCGCAGTGCCAGACACCGGCGACTTCGAGCCCGTCTGCAGCCGACGCACCTGGTGGCCTCTCGGGCCCAGGCCGTGGAGGCGGCCGTGAACGACCTGCGGGACGGTGCGTGCATGGGCGTCGTGATCCACGGCGTCTTCGGGGCCGGAACCTCCACGGTTGCGCGGGCCGTCCTGGCGGAACTCGTGGGGGCCGTACCCATCCTGCGCGCCGAACACCAGCCGGAGGGCACCATCGACTCCCCGCTGGGTGGGCTTGCATTCATGGTGGCCGCCCTGGCGCAGGACCGGGGGCTTCCCGAAGCGCCGCTCCACGACCCCGCGGCGGCACTGGACCTGGTGGCCGGGGTCTGCCGCGAGCGACGAAGCGCAACCGGGCCCACGCCCGTCATGGTCATCCAGGATCTGCATCGCATGCCCCCGGCTGCCCAGCAGATGGTCTCCGCGCTGCTGGGCGCGGGGCTGGTGAAGGTCATTCTGGTCGCGTCCACGGCCTCGGCTACCCATGCAGCCGGGGATCTCCTCCCCGTGCTGCGCCGGGGGCTGCTGCGCGCACACACCCTGTCCGCCCTTGACGGCGACGGTGTGCGGGAGCTCATGGAACAAGAACTCGGTGGTGTGGTTCCGTCACTCACCGCGCAGTGGACCACGATGCTCACGGCGGGTGTTCCGCGCCTCGTGATCTCCTACCTGGACCGGGCCCGCGAGGACGGACTCTTGGTCTTCGACGACGGTCTGTGGCACTTCACGGGGCCCGTGGAAGGTGTTTCCGACGAACTGCGCGAGGTCGTGGCGGTGCAACTGGCCCAGCTGACCGCCGCGCAGCGGGAGGCACTGTTCGTCGTCGTCCTGGCCGAGCGGATCGAGATGAACCCCCGCGTCAACGGCGCCCTGGGTGAGGACCTGGAGGCCCTGCTGGAATCCGGGATGGTGCAGAGCCGTTTCGAGGGCCAGCGGTGGAGCCTGCTTCCCAGTTGTGAGCACTTCGCCGAGGCCGTCCGGCAACACCTTCCCCCGGGGTTGGCGGTCCACCTGGGCGCGCAGCACGACTCCGTTCTCGACGGCGGGCTCGGCCCGGAAACCCGCGCCGCGTGGGCCGTGAACACGGGGACGGCGGTGGACAGCGGTGAACTCGTCTCCCTGGCGGCAGCGGCCAATGACAGGCTCTGGGCCGATTACGCCCTCCGCACGGTGGAGGGCCCCATGGACACCGCCCGGCAGTCCGCCGCTGATCTCGAACGGCTCCGGGCCCGCATCAAGCTGCGCCACCACCTGGAGGCGGGGGCGATTGCCGCGGCCATCGACACCTCCGCGCTGGACACGAGGCAGCTTCGTCTCCTCATGACCTGCGAGGGGATCCTCCTGGGCACTGGCGAACTGCCGTACTCTCCCGCGACGTGGGCGAGCCGCTGGGAGCAGCTGTCACGCAGTGCGTTGGCCGCGGGAGACGACGAGGCGGGTGACGCGGCAGATGACCCCGGAGACGGTGCCGAAGACGGCTCGTCGGCGGAGGACGAGCGGTTCTTCGAACACTGCGCCGAGCTGGTCCAGCTCTGGGCGGACTGGGGACGTTTCGGCCAGGAGGACCGCCCGGAGGTCTGGGAGCACGCTTGCCACAGTGACGTCCCCGAGATCGCCATGCTGGGACTGTGCCTCTCCGGGCGCCACCTGACCCGGCGCGCCGACCTGAATGCCTCCGCCGAGGCATGGTCGAGGGCGCTCCTGCTGGCCGAGGACCGGCCCGGGCTGCTGGGCGTGTTCACGGATTCGGCGCGTATCGGAAGACTCTGGGCGGGGGCCCTCAGCGGTGACCCCGTGACCCCGCTGAGTGCACTGCCCAACACATGGGGCCCGGAGGACTCGGCCCCGTACCTTGCCCTGGCCGGCCACTACTACGCGGCCACGGGCATGCACCACCTCATCCGCGGCACGGCGGATTCCGCTCACGGCTACTTCCGGGCTGCCGTGGCGTGTTCGCGCGACGACACGGCACCGCACCTCCTGGCTATGTGTCGGCGCGCCCTGGAACTGACCACGTTCCTCACCACCGGACGACTCGCGGAACGGGAGGACCTGCCGGAACCCACGGACCCGTCCCTGCCGGACGCAGACCTGCTTCCGCTGCGATGGGCCGCGGCACTGTTCGACGCCGTCGCGCGCACTGCTCAGGACAACGCAGCGGACCTCAGCACGATCCTGGGGGTCCTGGAGTCGGCCACGGCCGACGGTGAAGTGGTCACCGCGCACTTCGCGCTCGCCCAGATCATGCAGACGGGCGAGGACGCCTTCATCCGAAAGCTCCTGGAGGTCTCACACGGCACCAGCGGGCTCTACCAGGAACTGGTCCACCGCATCTGCCGGGCTGTTCTGTCCGTGGACGTGGAGGAGCTGGTCACCGTCGGTCTCCAGTGCCACGCCGCTGGAATCGACGGCCTAGCGGGGGACGCGCTGGAACGCTCCTTGGTGTTGTTGAGCCCGTACGCGCCGAAGGCTGTGGTCACCGCGGTCACGGAGGCCGCCGACGCGGCGTTCAAGGCCACGGGCCGGTACATGCGTCCCCGCTCGGCCGCAGGAGGGCGACGGAACGCGACCCTGACCGCTCGGGAGCAACAGGTCGCCGAACTGGTCGCGCAAGGACTCACGAATGCCCAGGTGGCTGCGGAGCTGGGGCTCGGGCGGCGCACCGTGGAAGGCCACGTGTACCGCCTGTTCGACAAACTGGGGATTTCTCAGCGCGGCGAGGTCGAGGACGCCCTCAGAGGCTGACGTTCCCCGTGGTGCCGCTCTTCAGAAACCGAGGCGCTCAGGCGTCGTAGGTGTCGACCTCGTGTCCGGCCGCGCGCAACGCACCGTAGTGACGGTTGCGAATCAGCAGCAGGCAGCCGCCCACGAGTGCGGCGATCATCGAGCCGGTCAAGATACCCACCTTGGCGTGGTCGTCGTGAGCGGAGCCCGTCCCGAAGGACAGATCGGCGATGAGCAGCGACACGGTGAATCCGATGCCCGCCACGATCGCGAGCCCCAGGAGATCGATCCACGAGTAGTCGGAGTCCTTGCTGGCAGGGGTGAATCGGTCCATGAGCCAGGAAGATCCGAAGATTCCAACAGCCTTGCCGAAGAACAGACCCAAGATGATCCCGATTGCCACGGGGTCGCCCAAGGAGTCCTTGAACCCGGACCATCCACCCACCGCCACACCCGCGGAGAAGAACGCGAACACGGGAACGGCGATGGCATTCGCGAACGGCCGGAAACGGTGCTCGAGCTCGGGGGCCAGACCCAGAACTGGCGCCTCATCTGTGATCAGGCGCGGAGGAACCCGGAACACCGGGGTGGCGAATCCGAGCAGAACTCCGGCGATGGTTGCGTGCACCCCACCGTTGTAAATCAACAACCAGGTGACAACGGCCAATGGAAGCAGGACTGCCCATGCGGCCCATTTCTTGGTCATGAAGAAGTCCGTGAAACGGTGCGTGATCACCCAGTACACGGCTGCCGTCATCAGTGCGCCACCCAGGGACAGCAGGTTGATGCCGTGACTGTAGAAGATTGCGATGATCATGATCGCGATCAGGTCGTCCACGACGGCCAGGGTCAGCAGGAACGTCCGCATGGCGACGGGCAGCTTTGACCCGACCACGGCCAGGACCGACACGGCGAAGGCGATGTCCGTGGCGGTGGGGATCGCCCAACCGTGCATGGTGGTGGGATCTGCCCGGTTCAGCGTGTTGACGCCCACGAAGATCAGAGCCGGCAGCGCGACTCCGGCGACGGCCGCCACGATCGGCAGGGCCGCGCGTCGTGGATTGCGCAGCTCGCCGTCCACGAACTCTGCCTTGAGCTCAAGGCCGATCAGGAAGAAGAAGATCGCCAATAATCCGTCCGCGGCCCACTCACCCACCGTGTGCATGAGTCCGGGAACTGCCTCCGTGCCGATCTCGTAGTCACGGACCTGGAAGTAGAGGTCGGCCAAGGGCGAGTTCGCCAGGACGAGAGCGGCCACCATAGCGCCGAGCAGCAGTGCACCGCCCACGAGGTCCTTCCGGAGGAAGGCTCCGAGAGCGCTTTCCGAGGTGGCGTGTTGGGTCGGTGCATCGGACACGGGACGTCCTCCTGAAGCGTGGTGCGAGCGAGTCAGTCTACGCGGGGTTGGATCCACGAAGGGCCATGGAACCGGCCGGGTGACGGCAAACTTCCCGGCCGGTCCAGGCGGGGCATCGGTGGTTACCTGGGCCCTCGTTCGTGCGGAATCAGTGCGAGGCGATCCAAGCGTTGGCTTCGCGGGCCTGCAGGGACAGCGCCTTGCCCACGTACGGTTCGGCGGCGGCGGAGATCTTGGCGCCCAGGATCGGGATCTTGGTGGTCAGGGTCATTTCCACGGCAACGTCGGTCTTGTCACCGGAGGCGGTCAGACGCTGACTGCCCTGGCCGGAGGCCGGCAGGCCGCCCACCGTGATCTCCGTGCGGATGCTGCGTGACCCGTCCGCCTCCGGGGCGTCCCACGAATCCACCTGGGTGATGGTCAGGCCGTCCTTGATGACCTTCTTTGCGATGTCGGGCAGCTTCTCGGAACCCATCTTGCGGACCGTGGTCACGGTGAACGGACCGGACGGGTCCCCGTCCACGGTCTGGGAGGCCAGCGTGGCGCCGGCGCGTTCGGCGACGTGCCGGTTGAAGGATTCGTCGAGGAAAGTGGCCACCACCTTGTCGACCGGTGCATTGACGGTTTGTTGCGCGGAAACAGCCATGGGTTCCTCCTTGGATAAGGGGGTCGGGGTTGGCGCCGGGTCCGATCACCGGCTCGACCATCGTAGTTGTTGCGGGTCATGACGTTGTGGTCACCTGGTGGGGGATGAAGGAACGAAACTGATGCGAGGATGGCGGGACGCAACCCACGGAGGCCAAGTGATGCATGACAAGACCAAACGAGCTCGCCGCGATGCGAAATTGCTGGCTGGCCTGACCGGCAGCCTCGGCGTCCTGCACTTCCTCAAGCCCAAGCCATTCGACTCCCTAATTCCGCGCGCCCTGCCCGGTTCGCCGCGCTTCTGGACGCTCGCCAGCGGGGTCGCCGAACTCGTGATCACCGGCGGCCTGCTGGTACCCCAGGCCCGCCGTGCCGCAGGCCGAGCCGCGACGGTGCTGTACCTCGGCGTCTTCCCCGGGAACGTTCAGATGGCCTGGAACTGGCGCCACAAGTCGTGGCCATGGCAGCTCGTCTCATTGGGTCGCCTGCCGTTGCAGGCCGACCTCATAGTCCGCGCCGAGCGGGTCCATCGCGACTCATGACGCAGCTGGACGGCGGCGCCTCGCCGACCCCCCTCTGAGGTGATGCACCCGGGGCTCAACCGGTCGGTCACCTCCACAGGGGTGGAGGGAGGCCACGGTCCTAAACGGCATGGCGACCCCCCATTGCTCCGTAGCCGCGCCTGTGGCGAGGTTCACGCCCCAGGCGCGCGTGTTTTCGCGGTGTGGGTTCAAGTGGGGTCATGGGCGCATGATGGGCAGGTTCGCAAATACATACACTTGCCGGGGGCCGGACACGGATTGGTGTCGCGACCCTCGGCAGCGGGTGGATCATCGGCCGGAACATGACGCGGGTGCGCAGGGCACGGGGATGCGTGAGCGCCACTCAGAGAGAAACCACAGGGGACACCTACATGGCTTTGCCCAATCGTGCATCGGGGGCGATCGACCGCACCCGATCCGGCGCGCAGCACTCCACTCCGGGCGGCCCGGAGGCCGGGCGGGGTGGTCATCGACGCCGTGTCCTGCACGTCGTCGAGGCCTTCGGTGGCGGCGTCGCGGCCGCCGTGCGGGACTACGTACGTGCGCTGCCCGAGTGTGAACACCACCTGGTGTGCCGGTTGCGTCCGGAGGCGGACACGCTGGAACCGGAGTGGATCGACGAGTTCGCCTCGATCCACCGGATCGACGGCGGCCACATGGGAGCCACCAAGTTCGTGCGCGCCACCCTGGCGCAGCTCCGCCCCGACGTCGTGCACGCCCACAGCAGCTATGCGGGAGTGTGGGCGCGGACCGCGCTGGTCGGCATCGACGGCGTCCGTTGCGTCTACACCCCCCACGCCTGGGCCTTCGACCGGGAGGACAAATCCGCGGCCGAACGTCGCACCTACCGCAGCGTCGAGCGCGCGCTGAGCCGCCGTACGGACGTGCTGGCCGGGTGCTCGCGCGCGGAGAACCAGGAAGCCCGTAAGTGGGGGAGCAAGCTCAAGACTGTCTACGTGCCCAACGTGGCGCCCGATCCGCAGCGTGAGATCACCGGCGCTCCGATCCAGGAATGGACGGATCCCCGCGGGCCGTTGGTCGTGGGGTCGGGGCGGTTGACCATGCAGAAGGACCCCGAGTGGTTCGCGCAGCTCATCGCCGCCCTTCGTGCCTCGGGAGAGTCAGTGCGTGCACTGTGGGTCGGTGGCGGCGACGACGCCCTCCAGGCCTCCTTGGAAGCGCAGGACATCGAAGTGACCGGCTGGGTGGATCCGGGCACCGTACTGGAGCATCTGGCCCAGGCGGACCTGTACGTGCACACGGCGCGCTGGGAAGGGTTCCCCATCACCGTGCTGGAGGCAGCCCGGTTGGACCGGCCGATGGCTGTGCGCGGAATTCGCGCGTTCGACGACATCGGCATGCCGTTAGTGCTCCAGGAACCCGCGGAGATCGTGCAGCACTGGGGGCGACTCAAGGATCCACAGGCCCGCTCGACCGTGGTGGCCGAGCAGCATGCAGCCCTGTGGGAGAACACGCGCTCCATGCAGCGCGAACGCCTGGCGGAGGCCTACGGGATCGAGCTGCTGCCCACCGGGGCCCTGGGGATCGACCTGATCGTGGCACCGGCGCAATCATGACCGTCGCGGGGATCGGATGTGATCTGCAGGCGCACCAGCCGGTGCGGGCGGCATGGTCGCGCCACGGCGACCGGTATCTGCGAACCGTGTTCTCCCCGCTCGAACGCCGTAGCGCCTCCGCCGACGTGCCACTCATGGCGCTGCGGTTCGCCGTGAAGGAATCGGTGGCCAAGGCACTGCAGGTCCGGTCCGATCAGCCGCTGCCCTGGCGCGAGATCTCCGTGCTCGGTGCGCGGTCGGCTGAACCCGCCGGCCCCGAGCCGGCAGCGCAGGTGTGGCAGGTCCACCTGACCGGAGCCGCCCGTAGCTATGCACGGACCGCCGGGATCACGCACTGGCTGGTCGAGGCCGACCCAGGTGACACATGTGACACGGCAATCGCAACCGTGCTCGCGCTGGCTGGTGCGAAATCATCGATTCGGGCCATGATGGAGACTCGACGCGGTGACTGCACCGCCGTCGAGAGCCACCGGACAACCGACCTCGGGGGAGGTCGGACGGCCGTGGCAGACATGCCGGGCGGGGTACCGGAACGCACAACGGCCGATGCGCCGAGGTTGGGGGAAACACACATGAGTCAGGAACAGACCGACGCCGTGAACGACGCCGTGGAGACCGTTCGCCAGGTCGTGGCGCAGCACGCGCACCTGAGCACCGACGCCGCAACGCTGGCAGAAACCGACAGCCTGTACGGGGCGGGCATGACCTCGCACGCCTCCGTCAACGTCATGTTGGGGGTCGAGGACGCGTTTGACATCGAGTTCCCCGAGGAGATGTTGACCAAGGAGACCTTCGAGTCCCTGAACTCCATCGCCGCCGCCGTCGCGCAACTGCAGGACGAGCAGTGATGAGCGTGCGCAGCGAACTGGGCACGTCCGCCAAGGTGATCGACGAACACGAGGTTCCGTCAGGCACCACCATCGTCCGTGAACTGGCCGAGGACACCGCGGCCGACTGGTCGGAGCGCATCGCCTCCGTGGTTGCCGTGGCCGCGCAGTTCGCGGCTGCCGTGGACGCCGAGGGCCGGTTTCCGCACGAAGCCATCGGTGAGTGCCGCGCCCAGCGAATCTTCGGTGCTGCGGTCCCGTCCGCCAACGGTGGCGCCGGTCGTTCGATTGGTGAGATCTGCGAACTGGTCGAGGAACTCGGACGCGTGTGCGCCTCGACCGCGGCGATCGTGGCCATGCACTTCAGCCAGGAGCTCTGCCTCACCCGGCACGTGGACCTGAGCCAGGACTCACCGCTGACCGAGCTCACGCAGCGGGTGGTCACCGAGCAGTGGCTGATCGCGTCCTCCACCACCGAGAAGAACATCGGTGGGGACACCCGAACCTCCTCCTGTGCGGTGGTGGACAACGGCGACGGCACCGTGTCCGTCCGTAAGTCTGCACCGGTGATCTCCTACGCCCGGTACGCCGACGCCGTGTTCGTGACCGCCCGGTCCACGCCGGAGGCACCGTCCTCCGAGCAGTCGCTCGTGGCCGTGCCCAAGGCCAATCTGGAGCTGGACCGGACCTCCGAATGGGATGCGCTGGGTCTGCGCGGCACGATGTCCGAGGGCTTTGAACTGGCCGCCACCGTCCCGGCCGAGTACGTACTCCCGGTGGATTTCGCCACGATCTCCGCTCGCACCATGCTGCCCGGTTCCCATACGCTTTGGGCCTCCTCGTGGCTCGGACTGGCTTCCAACGCCGGAGACGTTGCGCGCAAGTTCGTGCAGAAGAAGGCCCGCGCCACCCCGGGGCAGCTGCCGCCCGGTGGGCTGCGCCTGGCCGAACTCGAGATCGACCTGCAGCGGATGACGGACGTCGTGCGCACCAACGTGCAGCGCTTCGACGACCACGCCGAGGACCCGGAGGAACTGTCCTCCATGTCCTTCGCGATCGCCATGAACACCCTCAAGGTGTCCACCTCGGAACTGGTGCGCAAGATCGTGGCGGACGCCATGGTGATCGTGGGCATCGCCTCCTACTCCAACGTGGGCCCCCTGTCCCTGGCCCGGCCGTTGCGCGACGCGATGGGCCCGTCCCTTCAGGTCAACAATGACCGCATCCTCCACAACACCGCGACCCTCCAAATGGTCTCGAGGGGCAGACGATGACGCCGACCGAACCCACCGACTCGACCCCGACCGAACCCACCGACTCGACCCCGACCGAACCGAACCCGACCGACCAGACCGAAGCCGACCCGACGGCCGAAGCCGAGGTTGCCTTCGAGCGTGAACTGCTCGAGGCGCAGTGGCTGCTGCCCACGCTCGGACCGGGCGTGACCGGCACGGGGGTGGCCATGGAAGCCGTGATCCGGGGCCTGGAAGTCCTGGCCCGGCAACGGGTCGAGGAGCACCTGGACCGTCCGGGGGCCGTCCGCGCGGTGCGATTCCCACCGGTCAACGGGCGCTCGATGCTGGAACGCACCGACTACGTGGCCAGCTTCCCCCAGCTGCTCGGCACGATCGACGTCTTCACCGGTGACACGAAGGCCCACCGGAGACTCCTGGCGGACCGGGAAGCGGGGCTGCCCTGGGACGGGCACCTCCACACGAGCGACTACGCGCTGGTACCCGCGGCCTGCCACCCGCTCTATGCGTGGCTGTCGATGACCGGGAACACCGCTCCCGCGCACGGTGAGCCCAACGGCGACGGTGGGGGGCAGCCGGAGACCCGGGCGGTTGTCGACGGCACCGTCTGGGCGCTCACGGGCGATTGCTTCCGCAACGAACCCTCGCCGGACCCGATGCGGCTGGTGAGCTTCCGCATGCTCGAGTTCGTCCTCCTCGGAACCCCGGAGCAGGCTCTGGCCCATCGCGGCGCCATGCTTGAGCTGGGCTCGCAGCTGCTGCGTGACCTCGGCCTGACCGTGAGCGTGGAAGGGGCCAACGATCCCTTCTTCGGCCGGGCCGGGGTCATGCTGGCCAAGGGCCAACGGGCGGCCGAACTCAAGTTCGAGATCACCACCCAGGTCTACGCGGGGCGGGACACCGCGATCGCTTCCGGGAACTATCACGACGAGCACTTCGGCGCGGAGTTCGGGTTGACCACGGACGACGGCGCCGTCGCCCACTCCGCCTGCTTCGGGTTCGGCCTCGAGCGGATCGCCCTGGCCCTGGCCCGCAGGCACGGCACGGACCTGACCACCTGGCCCGCGCGGACTCGCGACCTGCTGGGATTGGAACAGGCGTGACGGGCACGGACACGGGATCGACGGCGGGCCCCGCCCGCGCCGTCGACGGGACCGGGGCAACGGCCCCGGTCACGGTGTCCGCCCCCGGACTCACGCCGGAGGGCTTCTCGCGGCATACCCTCCACGGGGAGGAATCCGTGTGGTCCAACACCAACTGCTACCTGGACGTGTGGATCGAGCTGCTGCACGGTCTGGGGCGCCGCCCCGAACCGCTGTTCGCGGCGGCGGTTGCGGCGGACACCCAGGTCGAACAGTTCGAGTTCCTCAAGATCGACCACCGGGACCTGGAGGAGGTTCACGGCATCCGGGTCGGGGAGTACGACGTGTGGACCACCCTGGTCGATCACGTTCGCACCCAGATGCAGGCCGGGAACCTCATGATCGTGGAGGCGGACGCTCACTGGCTTCCCGACACCCGCGGGGTGTCCTACGGGCTGGAGCACACCAAGACCTCGATCGTCCCGCTGCACCTGGACGTGACGGCGCAGCACCTGGTCTACCTGCACAACGAGGGACTGCACGAACTCCGGGGTGAGGACTTCGACTTCGTCTTGGGGGAGCGCCGCAGCGAGGGGATCGTGCCCGCGCCCTACGTCGAACTCGTGCGGCTGGACCGCTTGGTCCCGGCGGACGACTCCCGTGCGCGCGAGGACACCATGCGACTGCTGGCCCACCACGCAGGCCGTGCCCCGGACCACAACCCGGCTCTGGCGCTCATGGACGTCCTGCGCTCCCGCTTCGACTGGCTCCAGGGCGCGGGCATGGACGGATATCACGCCCTGTGCTTCGAAACCACCCGCCAACTGGGCCTGGTGGCCCTCCTGGCCGCCGCCGCCGTGCGATTCAGCCAGGTGCCCGAACTGCAGTCGGCCGCAGATTCCTGGGAGACCGTCAGCAGGGAGGCCAAGGCCCTCCAGTTCCAGCTGGCTCGCGTGGCCCGCGGACGTACGTCCAAGTCGCTGGAATCCACCATGACCACGATCACCGATCAGTGGGACGACGCAGCGGCCACGTTGCGCCGCTGGGCCGGCTGACATGCTCACGGGTACCGACCACATTCGTGATCACCTGCCGCGGGACGCTTGGTACCTGTACCGGACTGCCCCCGGGGCGGTTTCCTGGCGAGGGGACCTGAACTGGGACACGCGGTCCGCGCCCGCGCAACCGCCCGCCTCCCAGGTCCGGGGTGACTCCGTTGCGCTTTCTGCCGCCCCCGAATCGGACGACGACGCCGTGGAAGGGGAGCACGGGAGGCTCGCCGACCGGGTGGCCGCCGCCGCGGATCATGTTCTGGCGGCGACCGTGCCCGGAACCGCGGCCGGTGCCTGGCGGGACGCTGAGCTCCCGTCCGCCACGTTCCAGGCGGATGCGCACGACTGGTGGTGGACGACCACCGTGAACCTTCCACAGGACCCACAGGACCCACAGGACTCGCAGGACCCACAGGAGTCACCGGGCCAACGGGCCTACCGGTTGGAACTGCGGGGCGTGGCCACCGTGAGCGAGGTCTTCTGGGACGGCCGCCGCGTGGCGGCATCGGTCTCGGGCCTGGACGACATCGTGGCCGATCTGACCGCGCGACCCGGTGAGCACGAACTGGCCATCGTGTGCCGCGCGCTCGAACTGGTCCCCGTGCCTCGAAAGCCGCGCCCCCGATGGCGCTCGACCCTGGTCTCGGACTCCTCTCTCCGCTGGCGTCGGACGCCGCTGATCGGGCGTATCCCGTGGGCCGGGACAGCCGTCGTCGTGGGCCCGTGGGGAGAATCCTCCCTGCGCGCTGTGCCCCACCACGGGGTGTCCGTGACCGCGGTCCGAACTGAGCTGAGCGAAACCGACGGCGGCCCGGCCACGGTGCACGTCGACCTCACCGCCGACCGGGCCACGACACTCACCGTGCGGTGTGCGGGGGCGGAGCACACGGCCACGCTCGCGGCCGGGCAGCACCGAGTGGCCCTGGAGGTCCGGGGCCCTGCACTGTGGTGGCCAGCGACCCACGGAACCCCCACCCTGCACGACCTCGAGGTTCAGGCCGGCGGACAACTCGTGGAACGCCGACGGGTGGGCTTCCGCCAGATCCGGGCGCGCACGGACCACGGCGGTTTCACCCTGGAGGTCAACGGGACCCGTGTCTTCGTTCGCGGAGCGGTCTGGACGCCCGTCGACGCCCTGACCCTCGGGGACGACCCCGCCGAGATCGACCGGACCGTGCGCGCCATGCGAGCTGCGGGCGCAAACCTCCTGCGCATCTCCGGCACCCACGCATGGGAGGCCGAGGCCTTCTACCGTGCCTGCGACCGCCACGGACTCCTGGTCTGGCACGATGCGATGCTGGCCACCCTGGATCCACCCTCCGATCCGTCCTGGTTGGCGTTGGTCGAAGACGAGCTGCGCACCTGGCTGCCGCGACTCGGGGCGCATCCGTGCGTGGCCGTGTTCTCCGGCGGCAACGAGGTCCTCCAACAACCCGTCCTGTGGGGACGCGACCTCTCCCAGCTCCCGATTCCGGTGATCGATGACCTGATCCCTCGATTGACGGCGGAGCTTGCACCGCAGGTGGTCCACGTGAGCAGCACACCGTGTGGCGGTGAGCCGCCGATTCGGCCGGACCACGGAATCTCGCACTGGTTCGGGGTGGGGGCCTACCGCAGGCCTCTGAGCGACGTCCGGACCTGTGGCGTGCGCTTCGCGGCGGAAGCCTTGGCCTTCGGGGTGCCCCCGGCGCCTTCGGAGATCACACGGTTCTTCGGCACCGGGACGGCCGACTCTGACGACTCGGTTGCGGCGGACTGGCGGTCCGCGGCCGCTCGGGACCCCGGCGCCGCATGGGACTTCGAGGACACGAGCGTCCACTACGCCCGCCGGTGGATCGAACCCGGGATGGAGGCTGACACCGGGGCAGCCGGTGCCGAGTCCTCCACCCCGCCGGTCAGGCTGTCGGACACCGGCAATTCCGACGGCGCGTGGTCCGCTCTGTCCCGGGATACCCAACTGCACGCGGAACGTGCCGCGGTAGCCCAAGCGGTCGAACACACGCTGACCGACCTGCGCCGCGGGGACTCCGGGTGCGACGGGGTCATCGTGTTGGCCTCCAGGGACCTCACTCCGGGAGCCGGATGGGGTCTGCTGGACTCCACGGGCCGACCCAAGGCCACGTGGTACGCCATGCGCAGGGCCTGTGCGGAGACCGCCGTGACACTAATCGACGACGGTCTGTCCGGATTGCACGTTCACGTGCACCACGACCAACCGGTCGTCCTCACGGGCAGGCTGTATGTGAGAACATGGACAGTGCATCAAAATCCGGGTCCACAAGCGGAATTGTCCGTTGAACTGACGGGTCCGGGGGAGTTGGTGTACCCCGTCGAAAAGCTCCTCGGCGGATTCCTGGACCTCGACCACGCCTGGGGGTTCGGCGACCGGCAGTGGGAAGCCCTGGAGGTCGAGCTGGTCCCGGACGATTCATCGAAGGCCCAGCCGCAGGTCGTCGAATCGCTGCGGGCGGTACGTCTTCTCGGGGGCGGTCACCGGCACGCGCTCGCCGACCTCCGGGAAGGTCAGGGGCTGGAACGGCGAACCGTCGACGCGGCAAACACGGACGGCGTTCACGACTCGATCGGGCCCACTACCGTGGAACTGACGGCGGGACGGGCGGCTGCCGCAGTCGCCGTCGATCCGGGGCCGGGGTTGGTCCCGGACGACGACTTCATGGACATGCCACCGGGCGGACGACGGATCCTCACCGTCCGACCGGTGCAGCACTGGCCCGCTTCGGCGTACTTTTCAAGGAGAGACGGGAATGATTGAGGGCGAACCGACCTGGATCGGAGCCGATGCCTCGGCGGTCCTGGCCTGGATCCACACCCCTGAAGACGCCACCAGCCGCGGCATCGTGGTGGTGGCACCCCCCGCGGGTCGGGAGCTGATGCTGTCCGAACTGACGGTGCGGCGCCTGTGCATCCTTCTGGCCAGGCAGGGGTATACGGCCGTGCGCTTCGGGTGGCGCGGCAGCAAGGACTCCCAGTTGCTCTCCGCCACCGACGACGCCGTGGTCGCCTGGCAGCAGGACCTCGCCGCCGTGGTGGAAGCGACCCAGGGCCTGCTCGGTGCCGATGACCTTCCCGTGGACGCCATCGGTTACCGGACCGGGGCCGCCGTCGTCGGTTCCGTGGCCGAGCGGTTCCGCACCGTGGTGTCTTGGGAACCGCTGTCCGGACAGGCCTTCGTTCGCCAGTGGTCCCGGTTGCGCGGCACCGTCGCGGGACACGTTCCGGCGTCCGAGGGACTGATCGACCTGCTCGGCATGGCCCTCACACAGGAACAGACCGATCAGTTCTCGGCCCTGCCTGCGCCCCGTCCCGGCGACGACAACGGATCCACCCCGGTGGTGGAGGTCAAGGAGGCGGACCGGCGCCGCGCCAAGGCGATGTACGCAGTCGAGCCCTTCGACCTGCGCCTGCACGACGACGTCTTCCGAACGGTCATCGAGGCCCTGCCAGGCGGCGATCCGCAACCCGTGGCCGCGCGTCTTGCCACGGTCCGCGAGAACACCTGGACGGACTCCGCGGGCAACCGACTCAACGAACGGATCGTGGAGATCGGCCCCGAGCGTCGGATCGGCGTGGTGACCTGGCGCGACCAGGAGGGTGCTCCGGGGAAGTTCCACGGAGCGCACGGGGTACTGGTATCCGGGGGCGGGCCCGACGGCCGCGTGGGCAGCGGCGAGTGGCCCATGATCGCCCGGGAACTGGCCGCCGACGGGATCGTGACCCTACGCGTGGACCGCCCGCTGGTGGGGGACTCGACCCCGGTGGACGCCCTACGGGCCACCAACAGCTACACGTTGCGCAGTGCCCTCAGTTTCCGGGAGTCCCTGGACTGGTTGCGGGCCAACGGCTGCGGACGCGTCAGCGCCGCCCTGCTGTGCGCGTCAGCCTGGGCGGCCTGCCTGGGGGAGTTGCACGACGGCGCTGCTGTGGACGCGGAAACCATCGTGCTCGTGGGTCACTCCGAGTGGAAGATGGACCAACAACTCTGGGCCGAGGCCCGCGAGTTCTACAACGCGGACGCCCCGCGAGACGCCCCCGCGGCGTCGAACCGCGCGGCCCGCAGCGAACCCGCCCTGCGTCTGCCCGACCCCACGTTCCGACCCGGGCTCGTGGGTCTGCTGGACCGAGCGGCATGGGCCCGCGAGGTGTTCCGGGTGGGTGGGGTGCGCGAACTCAAACGACGGGCCCGGGAAGCGGCCGTCGTGGCCGTGCGGACCCGAATGCCTTACGTCCTGTGGCGGGTGGCCGGCCGGCTCGGCGTCATGGAGACCCCGGAACGCGTGTTGGAACCCGCGACCAGGCACGCGCGGGTGGTGGTTCTCAACGGCCCGGACGATCTGCCGAGGTGGGTGGAGACCCGTGCCGACCGGGCCGTCGAGCGGCTGGCCGCAGCGGGCAGGGACATCACGGCGATTGCCTCCGACCGCTTGGACCACTCCGTGATCACGGCCACCGGGTGCCGCACGGTGCTGGACACACTTCGGCAGCAACTGGTCACTCGGGAGGCCCCCAAACGCCCGGCCGCGGCCGGGTCATGATCGGGACGTGACGTGAAGGGGCAACGGACGATGTCGTCCACGACGGAGAACAGGACCAGCGGTCCGATTCCGACCTGGGTCCGGGTGCCGGAGACCGCAGCCCAACGCGACACTGCGGAGGGTCTCGCCCCGACCACGACGCGACGGGACGCGCAGACCGTGGAAGGTCGCGACGTCGCAACGGGCCCCGTGCTCCACGGGGTTCTCGAAGCCCCTGCGACCGCCCAGATGACCGTGTCCGGCTCCGAACCCGATTCCGAATCCGATTTCGCGGGGCCGCACGGGGTCACGGGGCGGGGAGGGGCCCGTTTCGCGGTGCTGCTCGTTCACCCCGTCGGACGGGAGCACGTGGTGAGCCTGCGCGCCGTCGTGGCGCTGAGTCATGAGCTGGCGATGCGCGGTGCTCTGGTGCTGCGTATCGCCCTGCGAGGCACGGGAGATTCCTCCGCGGCCCCGGAGGACTTGGCGGCGGCGTGGGCGGCGGACGTGCAGGCCGGGTTGGCAGAACTCGCCGCACGGAGTCCCGGCCTGCCCCTCACGGCGGTGGGTCTGCGAATGGGTGCCGCTGCGCTGTCCACCGCCCTCGTGCGCGAACCCCCGTCGGCCGTGCGCCCGCAGCGGGTGATCCTGTGGGAGCCAGTGGGCGGTCGCGCGTACCTGCGCAGGGCCGCCGCGCTCCGGCGGATGAGCCTGGACCGGGAGACGGTCGAGGCGGATCGTGGAACGGAGACCGCCGGCGAGCTGTACTCACCCGCCCAGGCCGCGTCCCTCAAACGTCTGGCGGACCCCGCGCGGGCCTCCCTTCCGACCGGTTGGCGCATCCACGTGGAATCCGATCCCGAATCGGCCGAGCTGCTGTACCAGGTCTCGAGCGAGTTCGCCCGGGTGCCCCGGACCACCGTCAAGGCCATCGCCGACGAACTGGCCACGTCCGTCGCACCCCGTTCGAGCGGCTCGGACGATCCGCACGGGTCGGACGGCGCGAACGGCGACGACGGCGCGAGAGGGTTGGACCTGGAACCCGTGAGCGTCGTCCGTAGCACCCATCAAGGCGTCGACATCACGGAGACCCTGGTGCGCACCACCGCCGGGCACCCGGGGATCCTCACTGAACCCGCGGATGCGACCCCGTTGCCCGCGGAGACCGCCGTCTTGATGGTGTCCGCAGCGGCGGAACCCGCCGACGGTCCCACAGGCCTGTGGACCACCTGTGCGCGAGACCTCGCGGCCCACGGACTCACGGTGCTGCGGTCGGACCGGCCGAGGTGCGGAGTGTCCACGGACCCGCTGGACGACGACCCGCCCGTGCCCTACGAGGACGCAGCGATCGATGCCGTCGCCGACGACGCCCACTGGCTCGCGGGACGGACGGGGCTGCCCGTCACGGGTGTGGGGCTGTGCGTCGGGGCCTGGCTGCTCCTGCGGACGGGGACCGGGGGGAACCTGTCCCGGGTCATCGCTTTCAACAACATCGCCTGGCGAACCGGCACGGCCTTCTACCAGCGGGTGTACCGGGAGATCGCGACCTGGGACGGTGCCCCCGCCGGTCTGGTCCCGGACGTGGTCCCGTCGGACTCCACGCTCAGCAGGGCCAAGAAGTCCGCTCGTCGTTTCCTGTCAGTGTCCAAGGCGCGGGTGGAGGCGGACGCCCCGGCCTGGCTGTGGCACGCCATCGGCCGCACCGGCATCGTCGATGCGCCGTCCGTCGTCCTGGCAGACCCCGCCATGCCACCCGCCGTGGACCTCATCCTCGGCCGGGAGGACCTGCAGCGCTTCGAACAGTTGCACGGCCCCTGGGCCCTGAGCCGGATGAAGGGCCGCACCACGGAACGCGGCGGGCGCGACGGCGTTACGGTCCCTGAGATCCTGCTCACCCCGCAGGCCGCCGGACCCCTGGAATCTCGCGCATCCGGCGTCGTCCTACGGTCTGTCCCCGAACTTGACCACGGGCTGCTGAGTGCCGTTGCAAGGGATGCCGTGCGTACCATCCTCCACGAGCTCCTTGTCCGAACACCTGACTGACGCGTGAACACGGCGGGGTCGGGGCGTCCTTCGGGGGAAGACGTCCGGCCCGGATCGGGCCGTGGGACGGAGCCGCCTGTCTCGAAGCAACGAGTGGGGGCAAATGCACAAGCGGGCGCCGAGGATCCGGCGCCGAGACAGACAGGACATCACGTGGGGAAACCGGACCAGGAAGAGCACACGACGGGCGCCGACACCAGTGCCTCCCGCCTGGGTCAGAACATCCTGTGGAACTACCTCTCCGGGTTCACCTCGATCTTCGGCCTGCTGTTGCTCTACCCGCTGGCCGTCACCATCGTGGGCGCCAGTTCCTATGGGCTGTGGGTCCTGGCCATCGGCGCGATCCAGATGCTCACCATGACGGACTTCGGTCTGGGAGCGGGGATTGTCCGCACCTTGACGGGCATCCCCGACGACCCGTCCTACCAGCGGGAACGGCGCATGTTCGTCACCGCCGCCTTCCTGGTCTTTCTGATCCTTGCCACGGTGCTGACGGCGGTCTACGTCGCCGTGTTCCCGTTCTACCTCCAGACGGTCACGATTCCGGAGCAGGACCGTTCAATCCTTTGGCCGATGACCGTGCTGGCCGGACTGACCCTGTTCATCTCCCTGATCGGGCGTGGCATGAACTCGGTGCTGTGGGGTCTCAACCGCCCGGACATCGAACGCAAGGCCGCCGTCGTGGCCATCCTCGGGCGCGCCGCCGGTTACGGGATCGTCATGGTCACGGACACGGGGCTGCTCGGCATCGTGATCGTGGAGTGCCTGTCCCTCATGCTCCCGCCGCTCGTGTGCTTGATCGCGGTGGGGCGTCGGTTCCACTCGCCGGTCTTCGCCAAGGGACTGTGGTCCGAGCACGGTAAGCCGCTGATCAAAGTCTCCTCCGTCATGTCCATCGGTGCGCTGTCCCAGTTGGGCATCTACCAGCTGCCACTGTTCCTGGTGGGCCCCACGCTCGGCCTCCACGCGACCACGGCCTTCGGTGCCTTGATGAGGGTCTACCAGTCCTGTCGACTGGTGGTGTCCTGGATCGCGCTGCCCTACGGCTACCCGCTGCGGATCGCCACCGCGGACAAGGCCGCCCGGATCCTCAAGAACTGCCTGACGCTGACCTTCGGCATCGGAGTGCTCATGGGGACGGCATTGGCGGTGATTCCCACCGAATTGATGACCGCCTGGATGGGCGACGACTTCGCGTTCGCCGCCACAGGTCTGGCCATGCTGACCTTCGGGATCATGGGGGAGGCCATCACCCAACCCGCGAACCTGGTGATGAACCTGCGCGGGTCACCCATGCGGGCCTCGATGCTCAGCCTGGCGGTGCTGGTGCTGACCCTGCCCTCGGTGTGGGCGGCCACGCACACGGACAGCATCACGCTGGTCGCCCTGGCCACGGTCCTCCCGAGCTTCCTGCTCTCCGGCCTGCAGATGTACCTGGCGGAGAAGGACGTCTCCTACGGGATCGTCAAAGCCGACCTGATGCGTTGGACGGGGATGGTGGCCGGTGCCGTCGCGTTCGGCGGCGTTGCGCTGATCCTGGCGCACTTCCTGCCCGCTTGGCCGACCATCGCGGTGGTTGGCGCGGGCCTGGCCGTCATGGCGTTGCGGATGCTCAAGTTGGTGCGCGCCGACGGTGCGGTGGTGGCCGAGATGAGCGAGGAGAACTCCGAAGCGCTTATGGGCGAACGCGAGGCGACGGGCGACTGACGGGTCATGTGCAGCGGGCCGTGGCCCGGGGGGGCGGGGGGGGGGCGGGGGGGGGGGGGGGGCCCCCCCTGGCGCGTGGCGGGTCCGGGCGATGTGGGTAGTTGGGGGG
>NZ_JAAOZS010000011.1:0-88833 GCF_011602805.1 Kocuria sp. JC486
ATGCCGAGGACCGGCCGGTCAGCACCCTCCCATCCTGATGGACGGACGAGCTGGGAAGAAGGTAACGGGGGTGTCCCTATGTTCTGAGTCAAGCCACGAGAGCGGTCGACTCAGGTGAGGGATTGGTGGTTGGCGGCTGGTAGTAGGTGCCGTTTCGCAGCATCGCGAAGATGACGTTGCAGCGTCGGCGCGCCAGGCAGATCACCGCGGCGTTATGGCGTTTGCCTTCAGCGCGCTTGCGATCGTAGTAGGTCTTCGAGATCGGATCGGAGTGCGAGGCGATCCAGGCTGAGTAGAACAGCGCGTTCTTCAACCGCTTGTTGCCTGCTCTGGCGGGGAACTCACCACGGATCGAGGTCCCAGACCTGCGCGTGACTGGTGCGATTCCGGCATAGGCCGCCAGATGTCCGGCTGTCTCGAACGCGGTGCCGTCACCGATCGCCAGGAGGATCTGCGCGGCGGTCTTGATGCCGATCCCCGGCATACTCATCAAGACCGAGGCGAGAGGGAAGTCCTCCAGCATGGCCTCGACTTCCTGGGCCACGGTCGCTCGCTGAGCCTTGAGCTCCTTGACCTGGCCAGCGACTCTCGGGATCACCAGCTCCACCGCCGCAGTCGCGGGAACGACCACGGTCTGCTCGCTCAGCGCGGTGAAGACCCGATCTATCAGGGCCTCGGGATCGCGGCGTGAGTGCGTGTGGGCGAACCGCAGCACACGGGCCCGCCCAGCCGCCTTGAGCCCGGTGGGCCCGCCGAACTTCTCCAGCAAGTCCAGCACCAACCCGGTGGCCAGCGTGCCGCCAGTGAAGACGCGCTCGAGAGCCGGATGGATCTGCGTGAGCAAGGACCGGATCCGATTCAGCGCCCGCGTGGTCTCATGCGCCAGATCCTCATCGAATCCGGCAAGGACCTTCAGCGCAGCCAGGACGTCGCTGTCACGGTCCACGGCCCGCAGCGTATAGGGCATGGTCCGGGCGGTGTCGGCGATGATGAACGCGTCCCTGGCATCGGTCTTCGACCTGCCGGGATAGAGATCGGCGGCTTTGCGCATCGCCAGACCAGGCAGATACGCAACCTCGCAGCCGACATCACGAGCGACAGCGATCGGCAGGGCACCGATGGTGTTGGGCTGATCCACGACCATCAACACAGCCCCATAGGCCTGCAGAGCGCTGAACAGCTCGCGCAGCTGGGCCTCGTCCTGTGGTAGGGCCTTGTCGAAGAGTCTGGTCCCGGCCGGGTCGAGAGCACAGGCGTGATGCCCGGTCTTCCCGACATCGAGACCGATCACGACGGCGAATCCAGAGGTCATGATGTCGTCCTCCTTGAACGCATCACTACTGGTCGCAGTCTTGACACCCGATGCCGGCACCCACGTTACGAAGAGACCTCAGGGCGTCCTGGGCCGTGTCCCTATCAGCGGTCAACGCGTGTCTCTCGACCGGGCGGCAACACCCCCCAGACCATCTATGGCAGGGCAACACAGCCATACCCGGTCGAGCGACCAGACCCCGTCCATCGGGGTGCTCACAAGGTAACGGGGCTGTTCCTGTCGGCGCGACATGTCCTGGACATGTCAAAGACACGGAGGGGCCGAAAGGTTGTCGTCGTTCCTGCGGCCCACGTGGTCGCGACGACAGGTGCCGTTGCCACGAGACAGCATTCGAGGATGCGGCACCCGACAGAAGTACACCACTGATGTACACCGAAGAACTGGAGAAGACATGACCACCATGACCACGCCCATGACCCGCCGTCGCGCCCTGCTCCGCCGGGGAGCGGTCGGCCTGGGTGGCGCAGCCCTGGTGCTCGGCGCGGGCTTCGCTGCCGCACCCGCGCAGGCTGCAGACACGGGTGTCTCCACCCTGGAACAGATCAAGAGCTGCGAATCCGGCGGGAACTACTCGGCAGTGAACGCATCCTCGGGTGCTTCGGGGGCCTACCAGTTCCTGGATTCCACGTGGCAGTCCCTGTCCGCTTCCGCCGGGTACTCCACCGCGGCAAGTGCCCCGGAATCCGTGCAGGATGCGGCCGCCCTGGAGCTCTACAACGCTCAGGGCACCAGCCCGTGGGCGGCTTCCGAGTCCTGCTGGGCCGGCGCTTCGGGAGAATCGACCTCGAGCACGACTTCGGGCGCCGATTCCACCACTGCCTCCACCGCCGAGTCCTCCACTGCGTCGACTGACTCCTCGCAGACCTCTGTCACGGTCCAGGACGTCGCGACCACCGAGACGGCCGGGGCCTCCTCGGAGCAGGCTTCGACCACGCCTTCCGCGCCGGCTGAGGCTCCCGCGACCGGTGCCGTTCAGCAGCCGATCCAGGGTGCGCCTGCCGAGCAGGCCGTCGTTGCCGGTGAATTCGGGCAGGCTGCTCCAGCGCAGCCCGCCGCCGGTGCACCGGCGGGTGACGCTCAGGTCCCCGCAGGCGCTGCCTGCTGACCTTTCGCCGCGGTCGGTCCTGATTCATCCGATCAGGCCAGGCCGCCCGGAAGAATCCGATCCCCGTGGGAGCTGTCGAGGTTGCTCCCACGGGGATCGTCCATGTCCGCGGTCGGCGGTCAGTCCTGCCCGTGGTCCAGAATGGCCCGCGCCCGGGCGACCACCGGGGCCTCGACCATGGAACCGTCCACCGACGTCGCGCCGTCCTCCGCGTGGATGACGGAACGGGCCCACTCGATCTCGTCGGCCGTGGGTTCGAAGGCTTGGGTCACGGCCGGGACCTGGTCCGGGTGGATGCAGGCCTTGCCCGTGAATCCGTCCTCCTTGGCCAGACGGGCTGCGACCTGCACCGGACGGAGGTCCCGGAACTGCGGGGTGGGGGAGTCAAGGGGGCCTGCCAGCCCCAGCGCTCGTGACACGGTCACCAGTCGCGCGCGGGCCGCGTCCATGGTTCGTGAGTCCAGTGTGCAGCCGAGATCCTGTGCCAGGTCCAAGGTGCCGGTCGCGAACCGGATCAGGCCGTCCTCGGCCGCCAGGTCCTCCAGGCGCAGGAGTCCGGCCGCGGATTCGATGGTCCCGACGATGCCCTGGATCTGCGGCAAGGTGCTTCGTACGGCCCGGATCTGAGACGGCTCTTCGAGCTTGGGCACGACGACGGCGTCCAGCAGCCCGAGGTCGCCGATCCCCGCGAGCATCCGAAGATCCTCGCTCCCTGCCTGCGTGCGGGGGGAATTGACGCGAACTCCCACGGGGGCGGACAGAGCGCCCACCTCGCTGTTGCCCGTGAGCAACTCCGCGAGGTTCTCACGCGCCTGGCTTTTGTCCTGGAGGGCAACCGCGTCCTCGAGGTCGACGATCACCACCTGCGCTCCCGAGCTCTGGGCCTTGAGCACCCTGTCCGGGCGGCTGGCCGGGGCGAACAGTGCGGTTCGAGCGGTGCTCAACAGGGGCGTCGTCGTCATGGCCCAAGCCTAGAAGCTTCGAAGCCTGCTGGGCAGAGGCGGCGAGATGACGGGAGAAACGCCCGTCATGTTCGCGAGTGCAAACCCTCCGCAAGGATCCGTAAAACTGCTCTGACTTGATGATTTGCTATCGCATTACAGAATATGACGCCACGTGCGTTTGCAATTGGAAACACATGGTGCTTCACTATGAGTGTGCCGGTGATCAAGGGCACACATACCGACCAAGAAGTCCCATCTGTTCCTTCTCCTCAAGGAGGTCGTCATGACCACGAAATACTCCCTTCGAACCCCGTTGTCCGTCGGCATTCTGGCCGTGACGGCAGCCTTCGGCCTCGCGGGATGCGTCCCCACCGGCGGCGGTGGCGGTGGCGAAGAGTCGCCGGCTGCACAGACCGAGCAGGCGCAGGAAGAGACCTCGGAGCCCACGCAGGCCGAAACCGAGGAGTCCACCCCCTCGGAAGAGGCCTCCGAGGAGTCGAGCCCCTCGGAGGAGCCCAGCGAGGATTCCTCCGACGACTCCTCGCCAAGCGGTGACAAGACCGTGTCGTCCGGGTCGGAGGACGGAGACTCCTCCGCCAGCGGCTCGGAGATCGACACCACCGAACTCGAGGGTGAGCCCATCGAGACCGTCGAGGGCAAGGGCGGTGACACCGTCGAGGTGCCGGAGCACGACGGCCCGATCGTGGTCGTCCTGGAGAACACCTCCGACAGCGAGTACTCGTACCTATACGGGACCGCCGATCACGGCGCGGTGTTGAGTGGTGTGGATTCAGGGCGGACCTCGGTCAACTTCGTGGACCCGTACGACCCCTACGACCAGACCAACACCAAGTCCTTCGAGATGGAAGGTGAGTCGGACGAGACGTTCACGATGAGCTTCTACGAGGTCGACGCCATTCCGACCGCTGGGCCGGGCGACACGATCACGGGTGACGGTTTCGGCGTCGTGCATTGGGACGGTGACGAGGACGTCACCGTGAAGGCCAGCCATGAGGGTGAGGGCAACTTCATCGTCCACGGTGAGGACACCGAAGAGGGTGGCGGCGGCACGCAGTACACCTTCAACGAGATCGGTGCCGGTTATGGATACCTCGACATCGATACCGGCGAGTACTACATCGTTGTCGAAGCCGATGGCGAGTGGACCTTCGAGCCTTCCTCGCCTGAAGAGGCTGACGCCGACTCGGCAAGCCCCTCCGCCTGATCCCGGCTCCGTGGTGAGATCGTCGCACCGCTGATCGAGAAGACCCCGTCACCGATGCCGGTGGCGGGGTCTTCCCGTGGGCGTGGGTGCGCCGTCAGTACGGGGCCTTCCAGTCGGCGTCCACGAGTGAACGGGCGTAGGCGGCCTGGCCCATGTGCTGGGCGGCGTCGTCGATCGTGCTCACCAGGCGCGTACCGCGGGTGACCGGAGGCTCCCAGGTGTGATCGATGACCTCGTCCAGGTCCTCGTCGGACAACGTGCGAACGTAATCGACGGTGGCCTGGACGGTCGCGTCGAGGTAGTCGGCCAGTGCGGCGATGTCGCCTGCGCGGAAGGCTGCAACCCCCTCGGCTGATTCACCGAACCCCATCCAGCGCGAGTCCCGGTCCACGCCCGTTCGTTCGGCCCACTTCCCGGTGTCCCACACCTGCGCGGTGCCGGCCAATTCCGCGACCTGAACGTCTTGTTGCCGGGCGGCGTGCCAGATCAGCCATGCAATGGAGTTCTGGCGATCCGCCGGGCGTTCGTGCGCTGCCTCGGGCGGGAGACCCTCGGTCACCATTCGGGCGACCTCGGGTGCCCTCTGCGCGGCATCGATCAGGATTGTGAGTGCGGCAGTCATGTGCAACCAGCCTTTGCCAATGAGAATTTACTATGGTGAAATCAGAGTGGCAGGGGTCAAAGTGGCCCCCGACCTTCCTCACAAGGATGCAGCCATGAGAATCCTCGCTTCCAACCTAGGCATTCGCTCCCGCAGCACACAACGGCTCGACGCTGCCGCGCATTGGCACCGCATTCCTGTCCTGGAATCCTCTCCTCGAGGGTTGCTGGGTGTGGCGGCTGCACTGCTGCTCCTGTCCGGGCTGTGGGCAACCGCCGGACCCGCCCAAGCCGCGGCCGGGGTCGTGCCCGGACGGCAGCTCCCGGCCTTGAGCGTGGCTCCCGAAGCAGGGTTGAAACTGCGCGGGTGGATCGCCGATCCATGGCCGTGGCAAGCGCTCGCCGAAGGGGCAGGGCCACTGGGCGTGAGCACCACCTGGTGCACGCAAGTGGACTCCACGTGTCGGGTCCGGCAACACCGCGAGATTCTCTAGCCGCGGCGCTGCTGTTCGTCGGGGTTGCGGTGGGTGCGTGCCGTCAGTTCGTCAGGAAGCCCGACCACTGGTGGGCCAGGGCGTCCAGGAATGCTTCCTCTTCCGGGACGGCATCGTGCAGGACGATCGAGGAAATGCAGCGCTCGGTGCTGAGAATCAGCACGACCAGATGAGCGCGCCGAGTGGCCCGTACATCCGGCGGGAGTGGGGACCCCTCACGGGTCCGATGAACGGTGCGGAATCCGTCGGCTGTTCGTCGGCACAGTTCCACACGATGTCGGTGGACGTCGCTGTCCTCGCTGGTGGCCTGTTCCACGGCGTCCAGTTCGGTCGGGTGAACGCGCCACAGGGCCACCAGTCGGTCGAGCCAAGCGCGGCACGACGAGGGGGAGTGGTCCCCGAGGGTGTCCAGCTCGAGATAGATCTGGTCCAGCTCCGGTCGCAGGGTGGGCATCCACTCCAGAACGATTTCCGGCTTGGAATGGAAATACAGGTACAAATTCGCCCGACTGGCTCCTGCTGCTGCCGCGACCTGGGACATGGAGGTGGCCCCGTAGCCGTGTTCTCTGAACAAGGTGACGCCAGCGTCGACAAAACGCTGGCGGGTCTCCTCGGCCCGGGAGACAGGTCCGGGCACGGCCGTGGTTTGGGCAGTCATGAGACCAACATACCGAGTGTGAAACAACTCACATACACTCATCGGTCTAACGCTGGTTGAACACCGGACTCAGATCAGGAGGCCGAGCAGGATCAGAACGGCAACCAGGACCAGCGCAGTGATGCCCCAGTTGCGCAGGACGTTCTTCTCGTCCGCCCGTTGGGCTTCGGACATCGGACCGTCCAGCAGCGCGCGCGGGTCGTAGGCGCGGTGAGGGCCGGGGCCCGGAGGTTCCTGGTCGTTGTCGGAGGATTCTCCCCACCGGGGATCCTCGAATTGGGCCGGTGCCTGTGCGGGCCGAGGCTCCGTGTTGCCTTCCAGCAGGTTGGCGAGAGCGTCCTCGTCCCGGCTGGACCATTCCTGGGGTTCTGCCTCGGGGGAGTGATCAGGGTGCCGTCGTTCCTGGGCCGCTCGATCCGCCCTGTGCAGGGCATCGGTCAGGTCCGTCAACTGGCGACGCCGGTCGGCGTCCAGGTCCTGGCGGCCGGAGAGCTGTGTCGCCCGTTGGGACACCTTCCGGTATATGGCGGCGTCGTCGTCCACGGCCAGACGTGCCGCGGCCTCGGCCGCGGCGACCGGTGGCTGCAGGGGCGACGGTGACGAAGCCCAGGTCAAGAGCGACACGATGAGGTGCTCGCCCAGAGCCCCTCTGGCGGTGTCCTCCAGCTCCGGTGCCCACTCGAGTCCCAGAACCTCTCCGTCCGTGGCCTCGTCCTGGGTCACCGATTCCACGCCCGAACGGTCGTCGAATCGCGCGGCGAGGATCACGGCGGCGGCCACCTTGTCCGCAACAGTGTTGCCCTTGCCCGTGGCAATCTTTTCCAGCGTTGCCTTGGCGTGGTCACCGCCTGCTTGAAGAGCAGCGGTCAACCGGTCCGGGTCAGCGGTCAAGCTCGAGGGTCGGCGAAGGGCATCGCCGTCGGCCGTGGGAATTGCATCGGCCACGTGAATCACCTTTTCGGTCTGTGGTCGTCTGCGCTCCGGAGTACGTCATCTTTGAACTCCGGTTCACGCGATGAACCGAGCCTACGCTTCCCGCGTGGTCTGCTCCCAGCATGCTCGGACGTACCTCCGGGCGGGCGGAGTCAGAGACATCGGTGCAACGTCATAGAACGTCCCGGGGTTGGAAATCTGTTGCAACTACAGTGAAGTGTTACTGATACAGTTCGCCACCGCTCCGGCCACGGCGAGCACGTGTCCGGTCACGGCGCACCCTCCCTGGTACCTCCTCAGGGCGCCGGCTTCATTAGGCCGACCCAGATGTTCGATCCACACGTCATGAGGAGCGCCCATGGCTCGCACCTTCAATCCGCCCCCCAACTGGCCGAAGCCTCCCGAAGGCTGGGAGCCTCCTGCCGGTTGGCAGCCCGACCCCGCATGGGGCCCTGCGCCCGAGGGCTGGGAACTCTGGACCGACGACGACCAGGAGTCGTCCACCGGATCCGACACCCCCTCTGAAAGTGCAGAACCGGGCGCCGATGCCTCCAAGGACGGCGCCACCGGCGCAGGAGCCGCCACTGCCACCGGAGTGGGCGCAGCGGGGGGAGCCGCTGCGGGGCACGCCGCCCCCAGCTTCGGCGGACAGGACGCCGGAACCGGAACCAGCCGCATGCCGCAGTACCAGGGTGGCCACGAAGGCCCCACCGCCCAGAGTTCCACGCGCGGACCGGAGGCAACACTCCATGACACCCACGGGGGCCAGTACCCGGGTGGTCAGACGACGCAGTACGAGGCGCAGGGTGGCGCACCCCAGTACCAGCCGGCTGGTGGCTTCGGCAACTATCCGCCCAACGGCGGAGGTTCAGGCTCCACGGGCGGCTCCGGCCGGTCCAAACTGCCCTGGATCCTGGGCGGCGTGATCGCGCTGCTTCTGGTGGTGCTGTTGATCCTGGTGCTCGCACTGAGCGGCATCTTCCGTGGTGACGACACGGACACGACGGGCGACGACCAGTCCCAGGCACAGTCCTCCGAAGAGGTCTCGCCGGGCGCCATGAGCACGGCCGATGCCTCCGGCACGTCCGCGGAGGACGATCCTTCGGTGTCCGACGAGGCGACCGAGCTGAACGTCGAGCCCGAGAACGCCACGGAGGTCAAGAACCCGGGTGAGCCCGTGGCCACTTTCACCGAGAAGGACAAGAACATCGAGATCCCTCGCCCCGACGGGGATGACGCTCCGCAACTCATCTCCGTGGAGTCCACGGGAGACGAGTACTCCTACGTGACCTTCGACGCCGAATACAAGGACGGTTCGGAGGCCTTCGTGACCGGTGCAAGCGGCTCCGAGGTCACCTACCAGTTGCTCAACACCTACTCCTTCGAGCGCGGGAACCCGGTCACCAAGATTGAGCCCACCGAGGACGACGCCAAGTTCGAGATCAAGGTCTACAGCCTGGACGACTTGCAGACCGTGGATGGTGGCAACATCAAGGGCGATGGCAACGCGGTCTTCATGGTCGACGTCGCCGACGGCAGCACCTGGTACAAGATGAGCCACAACGGGTCCTCGAACTTCATCGTCTATGCCTCGATCGACTACGAAGACGGCACCTACGGTGACCAGGAACTGGCCGCCAATGAAATCGGCCGTCAGGTGGTCTACACGGAATACGGTGAAGGTAAGTGGTTGGTGTCCGTCGATGCCGATGGCAAATGGGGCTTCGAGGAGTCCACGGAGGACATGGCCAGAGAGGCCGCGGTCGCCGACATCATGGACGACTGACGCAGGTAGCTTTCTGACCTGATGCTCCAAGGCGGAGGCCGCGAATCAACGGATTCGCGGCCTCAGCCTTGTCTCGACACACCGTCAGGGAGCGCCTGTGTCGGCCCCTGGGTCAGCCGTTGGGCGCATGGTCTGCGAGGTGCAGGGTGCCCATGACGGGCGCGACGTCCAGAACGTGCACGCCTTCGATGCCCCTTGCTCCCGCCCGGGTCACGAACCTGTCCCGAACCGTCCCCGAGTGCTGGATCAGACCGCCTCCGGCCACCACGGGCCCTGTCAGGTCGAGGGACTGGCAGACCCGTTGGGTCATGGTCAGCAGCTGATCTGCCGCCGCAGTCAGGAGTTCGACAGCGGCTTGGCTGCCCTGACCGGCGGAGCGATCCACGACGGTGGCCAATTCCGACCACCCCGTCCTGTCGGGGTGGGTGTGGAAGTCGGCGATCAGGTCGGCCCGTGTTTCGAGTCCCCGCGCTTGGAGCACGGCCAGGTCCAGTTCGTCCGCTTCCTCCTGGCGGTCCGCCCGCTCCAAGGCACGACGAACGGCCTCACGAGCCACCCACCAACTGCTGCCTTCATCCCCCAGGAGGTGGCCCCAGCCACCGGCCCGTGCTTCCCGCCCGGTCGCAGCACTGCCCCATGCCACGGAACCCGTGCCTGCGATGACGGAGACACCGACGTCGAGCCCGTGCGCTGCGAGGATCAGGCGGCTGTCATGGACCACGTGAATCAGGTCCGTGCTCACTTCCGGTGCCGCGGAGTGGATCATCTCGCGCAGACGGTCCTGGTCGGCCAAGGTGTCCACTCCACCGGAGCCCGCAATCACGGACACCGAATCCTGGGGACCGGTGGTGCCCATCCCCAACTCGGCGAGCACGGCGCGGATCTCGCCGCGGGCCTGCTCCGTGGATACGTTCTGTAGATTGGCGCTGCCGACCTTGGCCTCCCGCAGGACGCGCCAGCCGTCCTGAGCCCGCTGGGCCCGGATCCCGTGCGTCGAGGTTCCTCCGATGTCCAGCCCGAAGACTGTGGTGGGCATGAGCGGTCGTCCTTGTCCTTGAGGTTCGGTGTTGTCGAGGGGTGTCCGGCGATCACACAAAAACCCCGCAGTGTCGCGAACACTGCGGGGTTTTCAATTCTGTCGATCCTACTGCGAGTTCGGCATCTGCCACCGTGCTTTTCATTCAATGGTTAGTGCCTGCTTCACGCTCTGCGCCACCGGCTTGTTGATGTCCCGTTCGGTTCTGACGGGTCCGAATCGTCATCCTTGTGGCGGTCGTGGAATGCTCCGGCCTGTTAGCTCACGGCTCCTGCAACCTTGCCCGCATCGGTCTCGCTTGGTGTCCGCATCTCCATCCGAACTCCTTTCGCTCGACAACTTGTACCCGTAATGTACGTCCGACCCCCGGGGTGGGCAAGGCCACTGTGGGGGTGGAGGGCAATTGTTGCCATGCGCCCTTCCCGCGTCTGGATTCCTCGACGAATTCAGCCTCGAATGCGGCGCTGACCAGTGTGTTCGTGGCGTCATGTGCTCCGGTGAGAGCATGACGACCATGGGAAGCCCACCTACCTCGAATGCCGCCGGTGCCCAATCCGGTGCTCCGCAGAGCGTGCGGCTGGATTCCTGGCTCTGGTCCGTGCGTGTGTTCAAGACCAGGGCGGCGGCCACAACGGCCTGCCGCGCCGGGCACGTGCGTCTCAACGGCGCCCCTGTCAAGGCCTCACAGGCCGTGCGGGTGGGTGACACCGTCGTCGTGCGTCGCCCCGGATGGCAGCAGGAGCTCGTGGTCCGGCGCCTCATTCTCAAGCGGGTCGGTGCCCCCGTGGCCAGGGAGTGCTACGAGGACCGTTCGGAACCTCCGCCCCCGCAGATTCGGGCTGCCGTCGGGCGACGAGAACCCGGCTCGGGGCGCCCCACCAAGAAGGAGAGGCGCAAGCTCGACGAATTGCGTGGGTACTGACGGGCGGTACTCGGTGCCGTCAATCGTTCTTGCGCCGTTTCAGGACGTACCCGAAGATCGACGACGCCTCGTCGCTGCGCTCGTAGATCTGCCGCTCCGCCTCGGTCTTGGACGGTGCACCCGTCCGTCGCGCGTTCCGGCCCCCGTCCGGATCGGGCTCGCGGATCGTGGGGTCGGCGGTGACCCGTTCTCCGAAGTAGTCCTTCAACCCACGGCCGCGGCCCCGACCCGGGCGTCCGCTGTCAACGGGGGCGCCGTTTCCGCGCGACGTGCGTTCCGGGCGTGAATCGTCGGCCGTTTCCTGGCCGTACTTGCGCATGCGGGCCTGCTTGGCCCGCTCGGCCGAACGGTCCACCAGGACCACCTGTGAAGGTTCGTCCCCGTTGTCACGGGCGGCCTTGCGGCGTCTCAGCAGTGGAGGACGAACCGCGGAGGTTTCGGCCTCCCGTGACGCCCCTTCCTCGCCGGAACTCGCAAGGCTGGGGACGCGCCCCTCGGGCTGCACGGTGGTGCCGGAATCACCGCGGGACGGTGCCGGATCGCGGTAGAGGGGGATTGGCGCCGTCGGGTCCTCCGCACCGTCGGAGAAGTACTCGTCGAGCGGTTGGGTGGCTTCGACGGTGACGTCGTTGCCAGCAGGACGCGTTCGGGCGGGTCCGTCATCGGCCATGGCGCGGCGAAGTTCTTGCTCACGTTGGTACGGGTCGGTCCTGCGCGGGTGGACGTACCCGTCGTCGTCATCCCAGGCCTCGTCGGCCGTGACGACGACGCCCGTGCTCGCGCGCATCGGCCTCTGGTCGCGGGGCGCCGTGGGTTGCGTGCCGCGGAGACCGCGATCGGCGCGGAAGTCCCGGAGGGCGCCCCACGCGCGGGTTGCCCGCCAGCCGATCCAGGCCAAGGTCAGGAGCAGGATCAGGGCGGCCGCTCCGTACCCCGTGGCCAACCAGATCATCAATCCAACGGTGGTGAGCGCCCCGAGGGCAAGTGGTGCCAGCGTCACGGGGGTCTGTACGGGGATCCACCCGAGCGTCTTGGCGGAGACCGCTCCCAGTCGCCCACCGGGCCGGGGCCGCCAGTTCCGGATTCGTACGCCGCGCAGTATGTCGTCGAATTCCCCCGGGTCCCAGGACGCCGCTCCGTGGGAGAGCAGCAGGCGGTCGGACGCGGTGACGGCGGCCAGGACCAGGTGGAGGCCGATGGAAAGGGCTCCCACGGGGAGGCCGACGGCCAGCCAGACGGCCAGGACCCGCGGGACCATGGCGGTTCGTCTGGCGTCGTACACGGTGAAGTCCAGCAGCCCCCAGGCCAGGTAGAGCAGGCCCGCCCCGAAAAGGATCAGAGACAGTCCGTTGACCACGGCGCGAATGCGCAAAGGGGGCCAGGACGGCAGGGTGCCGTGCTGGACACGGCCCCGGACTGAGCGGGCCATCGGCTCCTCCTGGGGCCTGTAACGGGGAAGTTCATCAGTCAGGCTAGCAACCGGGTGCCGGGGCGTTAGCGTGGGCCACGGGCCGCGCCGGTGGTTCCCCGCCTGAAGAGGGCCGACAGTACGAGGAAGTGACCGTTTGAAGCGTTCTGGATCGCCTGAGAGTTCGGAGACCCCGGAAACTCGCCCCCTCCGTCGGGCGGCCGTGGACCCCGAGGGCCTGAACCGGCAGATCCTGGGCCTGGCCGTCCCGGCCTTCGGGGCGTTGATCGCCGAACCGCTCTTCCTGCTGGCCGACTCCGTGATCGTGGGGCGGTTGGGAACCGACCCGCTGGCCGGGGTGGCCTTGGCCGGCGCCGTCGTGCAGACGGCGGTGGGGCTCATGGTGTTCCTGGCGTACTCGACCACACCCGCCGTGGCCAAGCACCTGGGTGCGGGACGGATGCGGGAGGCGCTGGCCGTCGGGCGGGACGGGCTGTGGCTCGGTGCGGTACTGGGGCTGGCCCTGGTCGCGTTGGGGGCGGCCTTCGGCGGATCCCTGCTGGAGGCCTTGGGCGGGCACGGACCCGTCCTGGACCAGGCCGGGCAATATCTGTACTGGTCGCTGCCCGGAATTCCCGCCATGCTGATGGTCACCGCCGGCATGGGCGTGCTCCGTGGACTGCAGGACACCCGAACGCCGCTGGTCATCGCCGCGGGCGGCGCATTGTTCAACGTGGTGGCCAACCTGCTGTTGGTCTACGTCGCCCACCTGGGGGTGGCCGGAGCCGCACTGGGCACCAGCGTGACCCAGTGCCTCATGGCTTTGACGTTCGTCCTCATCCTGGGGCGGAAGTCACGCCGTCACGGGGTGGGGGTGGCAACCAGCCTTCCGCGACTCGGTCGGCTCATGGGGGTTGGCTCCTGGCTCATGCTCAGGACCGTGTCCCTGCGCGTGGCCCTGCTGCTCACGGTGGTGGTGGCCACTGCGCAAGGACCGGAGAACCTGGCCGCCTACCAACTGGTGATGACCGTCTTCAACGTCATGGCGTATGCGCTGGATGCCTTGGCCATTGCCGCCCAGGCACTGGTGGGCAAGGAGTCCGGGGCTCGCGACCTCGACGCCGACGGGGCTCACGGAGATGCCGAACGCGCGGCCGTACGTCGTCTGGTGGTGCGCATCCTGCGGTTCGGAATGTGGTTCGGCCTGGTGACGGGCCTGGTGGTGGGAGTCCTGCTTCCCTGGAGCGCCCCTCTGCTGACCCCGTCCCCGGAGGTCCAGCGACTGTTCGCGGCGGCGTTGATCGTGGTGGCCCTGGGACAACCCCTGGCCTCCTGGGTGTTCGTGTTGGACGGGGTGCTGATCGGGGCCGGGGACGCTCGCTACCTGGCGGTTGCCGGGGTGGTCAACCTGGTGATCTACCTGCCGCTATTGGCTCTGGTGCACATGGCGCACCTGCACTCGCTCGCGGGGTCGGTGTGGCTGTGGGTGGCATACGCCTTCGGTTACATCGGAGCGCGCGCGGTCACTCTGGGCGTCCGGGTGCGTAGCGACCGATGGCAATCTTCACGGCGTTGAAACCACAGAAAGCCATAGAATGAATGCAGAGAGGCGAAGACGCCGATCTGGGTGACCGGCCCAAACGTCTCGTCCTCCGACCCCAGAAGAGAGGGCTGTGTGATGACCGAGAAGATTCTCGTCGGGTATGACGGCTCTGCATTTGCGGAGCATGCATTGGATTGGGCCATCAAAGAGGCCAAGGCTGCCGATGCGAAACTGACCGTCGTGGTGTCGACCGGCCGCCCCGTTGTTGCAGATGCAGCAATTACCGGCCCCTTCCTCGAGAAGATCGAGGAAGAGGCGGAGGAAACCGCCAGGGTGGGTGTCCAGAAGGCATTGGACGCCGGTGTGAAGGCCGAAGGTGTGTTGGAGCGCGGCGACGTCGCCGGCGTTCTGGTGCACGAGTCCGGTGACAACGGGTTGATCGTCCTGGGCAAGCGCGGTCTGCACGGCATCCGCGGGCGACTCGGCTCCGTGTCGGCGGCCACCGCGGCCCACGCCAAGTGCCCCGTCATCGTCCTTCCCGACGGCTGGGAGGTGCAGGACGGCGACTACTCCGGACGAGTGGTTCTGGCTGTGGACAAGCTCGGCCCCAAGTCCCCGGCTGTCAAGCACGCCGCGAGCTACGCGAAGCGTCACGGCAAGGGACTGTCGATCGTGACCGTCATTCCCACGGTCACCTCCTTGCCGTCGGGCTCCGCCGAGCTGGACAAGGCCATCGCGGACCAGTTGACCGAACCCGCACGCACTCTGTGCGAGTCGGTGGAGGACGTGGCCGTGCAGCATGCACCGGGTCTGGACACCTCGGTCCACGTGCTGTCGGGACGTCCCGCAGACGCACTCGTCGAAGCCTCCGCCTCGGCCGACCTGGTGGTCCTGGGTACCCGTGGTCACGGTGGCTTCCGGGGCCTGCTGGTCGGCTCGGTCTCCCAGGCCGTGCTGGTTGACTCCGTGTGCCCCGTGATGGTGGTCCCGAACAAGTCCGTGGCCGACGCCGAGTAACCCCGGCTTTCGAAAGGCCACACCGTCGGCCGGTGACCGTCGTTCTTCGCACGGTCACCGGCCGTTTCCATGCGGTTGTTTGCAGTCGTAACGTTCTGTCACGAAGGTGCGTTCCCTCGGCCAGCACTTTACGTTTGCAATCGTCAATCACTTGTCTCCCAAGGAAGCAGCCATGAGCTACGGAATCAACCCTCAGGACTCCGCCCCCCAGAACTCCTCCGACTCCGAGCCGAAGACCGGCTACGATCAGCCGTCCTTCGGCCAGGCTGCCCAGGATCAGCCGGCCTACGGCCAGGCACCCACCGCCCAAACAGCTCAGACCCAGTTGGCCTACGGCTATCCGACCGGTTCCCAGCCCGGCGAGCAGGTCAATTTCGTGGGGGCCATCAAGAACTTCTTCCGCAAGTACGCCCAGTTCTCCGGGCGTGCCTCCCGCTCGGAGTTCTGGTGGGCCTACTTGGCCCTGGGCCTTGTCGGGCTGCTGTTCCTGGTGCTGTACGTGGCGGGCGTGATTACCGTTGTTGCGAGCGCCGACCCGGTGACGGGCGCTCCGTCCGGTGGGGGCACGACGTTCGTCATACTGGTCTTGGTGCTGGGGAGTCTTGTGGGTCTTGCGACGGTCGTACCGCAGATCAGCCTCACGGTGCGTCGGTTGCACGACACCAACAAGCCGGGTTGGTACTACTTCGTCGCCTGTGTTCCCTTTGTCGGCTCCGTGATTCTGCTGGTGCTGTGCGCGGCTGAGCCGGATCCGGCCGGCGCGGCATTCGACGCCTGAGCTTCCCTCCGCGCGCCCCGCACCCACCGTGACGGTGGGTGCGGGGCGCTTCGTCTTGGGGAGGGCGGGTCCAGGTTGCCTCGCGTCTGTCCTGAGTGTGCCCCGAGTCGGACCGGGCGGGGGACGGGGCCGGTCTAGAGTGGCCGGGATGCATTCTCAAGCCACATCGGATCACCCGCCCGCGGCCACACGGGCTCTGGCGGCGCCCACCCTGCTGCGGGCAGCCGTGAACCTGGTGTTCGCGGCCGCCACGATTTTCATCACCTCCCCGTCGCAGACACTGGGAACGTGGCTGATCGCTGCCTGGTTCGCCGGGACTGGAATCAGCATCCTGTGGACCGAACGCCGCAACGGCGATCACCCTGCGTTGAGCCTGGACGGGTTGGAGGCTTCGCAGCGCTCCGTCGGCTACCTGGCGCTGCTCGGTGCTGCCGCCGTCGTCCTGCTGGGTGGGGAACTGGCGGGACTGGCCCTGGTGGTCTCCGTGGTCCTCGCCCTGGTCGGGTTGCCCGAACTGTGGATCGGCTCCACGCGGCGTCGGACGCACCCGCTCGGGCGGGACTGGTTGCTGACCGGGTTGGTCGCGGTGGCGGCCGCGGTCGGGGTGTTGCTGGTGTCCTACGTGGACATCCATGCGCTCTTGGGGGTGGTTGGCGGAGCGGCCATCATCTCGGGGGTGTTCCTGGCGATCGCGGGCCTGACGCTCAGACAGGACGGCTGACCCCAGCCCTCGACGGCGCCCCAGCGGGGCGTCGTCGCGCCACCAGCCGTGATCGCGGTGAGGATCTCCCGCGTAGACTGAACCGGTGCCCAACTCGCGGGGATTCCCGCTGAGATCGCAGCCTGCCCCTCTGGAGGTTCTTCACGTGTCACGTCAGCCCCGTAAGTCGCCGCGGCGCGCGCCCGACGTCAAGGGCCCCCTTGTCGTCTCCGCCGTTCTGGCACTCGTGGCCGGTGGCGTGACCAGCTTTGTGGCTGCGGGTGGCACGGACGACGGCTTGCGCCTGGACCTCGGGCTGATCGTCGGAGGGGTGGCATTCATCGCTTCTGTGGTCGTCAGCGCCACCCTCATGATGCTCGACAAGCCGAACGACCCGCACCTGGGTGAAGGGTCCGGCGTGAATCGCTCATCGGCCAAGCTGTACGCGGAGCGCCGGGCCAAGCGGCGGGCGGCCGAGACCTCGGATGCGTCTCAGGGTTCCGCCACCGCCAAGCCGCAGACGGGCGGCCCGGCCGAGGACGCCAATGGTGACCCCCAGTACGGCCGACGGGTGCACCCGGAACAGTGACCCATCGGCCGACGGTGGATCAGACCACCACGTAGCCGGCTTCGTCCACGGCGGACTCGATCTCCAGGGGTGCCAGTTCACGGGACGAGGTGATGATCACCGGCGACGGCAGTCCCTCACGCAGTTCCACCTCGACGTTCTGGACGTCCTCGACCTTCATGAGTTCCTCCTTGACCGCGTTCACGCAGTGTTCGCAGGTCATGCCGGTGACGCCGACGGTGATTTCCATGTCCTTGACCGTTCCTTTCACGGGCTCCCGGACGGAGTCCAACTGCAGTGGAGACGGCGGTTCTTCCTGCCCGCCGTGACCGTTCCAGCCTATGCCCGGGGCGGGCCGTGGGGCTGCGCTGTGACCGGTGCCCTGCCTCACGTCCAGGTGCGGGATCCGCCGGAAATTCACACTTGCACTTGCCATGTGCATCTGTAAAGATTGCATTAGTGAACGATAGGTGAGGTGGTCGAGATGAACGGCTTCGACGTGGTGACCGCGATCCAGATGATCCTGGCGGTTGCGGCATTCGTGGGTGGAATGCTGCTGTTGCGCCAGGCGGGTCACTTCCGCGCCGCGCTGGGTGACACGGAGCCCCGAGAACGCGGAGCTGAGCACAAGGCCATGAGCTGATCGTCACGTGATCTCCGCCGCTCGGACGTTCCTCCGTCGAGTGTGCGGACATCGCCTCCCTTCCTCGGCACGGGAGAGCCGCGGGGAGGGCGGATGGGGAGGACCCACGTGGTCGGCTGTCGGCCGGGTGGAAGGGGCGGGTCCCCGTTGAATTGTCGGGAGAGCAATTCAACGGGGGCCCGTTCGCTTGTCCCGGGGTCCCGGGTCCCGGGCTCCCTCGCCGGGCATGTGCACAATTGGAACCATGGCTTCCCTGATCGAGGACTACGCCCTGCTCTCCGACATGCAAACGGGGCCGCTGGTGTCACGGCGCGGGTCCGTGGACTGGCTGTGTGCACCGCGGTTCGACTCGCCGTCGATCTTCGGGGCGCTGCTCGGAACTCCTGCGGACGGGCGCTGGTTGCTCGCTCCCGCGGCCACGGTCAACGACGACGGGCAGGACCTGCCCGAGGACCAGTGGCGGCTGAACTGCCGGGTGGGGGACCGGTCTTACGCGGAGAACACGTTCGTGCTGCAAACCGTGTGGATCACGGACACCGGCTCGGTCCGGGTCACCGACTTCATGCCGTTGTCCCCCGAGGTCGACCTGATCCGGCGGGTCGAGGGGCTCACCGGTGAGGTCGAGATGCGGCAGGAGATCACCCTGCGGTTCGGCTACGGGCAGGTCATTCCGTGGATCTCCCAGTTCGAGACCGTGGCACACCCTGAGTCGGAGGAGCCCGGCGAGTCGGAGGTCATCGCCCTGGCCGGACCGGATTCGATCGTGCTGCGAGCGGACCCGATGCCCGTCCTGGTCCGTGACGAGCACGGCCCGCGGCACGTCGGTCAGTTCACCGTGGCAGCGGGGCAGACCAGGGACTTCGTGCTCTCTCACTTCGAGTCCCATCGGACACCGCCCGCGGTGCGGGACGTGGGTAGCCAGCTGCGTGAGACCAAGGAGCTGTGGCGTGACTGGGACGCTCAGTGGGCGTCGTCGTCCGGCGCTCCCGAGCCGGAACACGAAGCGGTCGTCCGGCGATCCCTGTTGGTGATCCGGGCGCTCATGCACCAGCGCACGGGCGGCCTGGTGGCCTCTCCGAGCACGTCGCTGCCGGAGAGCATCGGCGGTGACCGGAACTGGGACGCCCGGTACTCCTGGCTGCGCGACGCGTCCCTGGCCCTGGACGTCATGCTCGAACACGGTCATGACCGGGAGGCGCTGCAACTGCGCAACTGGCTGCTGCGCGCCGTGGCGGGGGACCCGTCGGACATGCAGAACGTTTACGGGCTGGGCGGGGAGCGCGAGAACCACGAGTACTCCCTGGACCTGCCCGGCTACGAGCGTTCCAGGCCTGTTCGGGTGGGTAATTCCGCCGCCAGGTCGCACCAGTCGGACACGATCGGTTACGTGCTGGTGGCCTTCGAGCGGCTACGACGGCGCGGTCTGGAGGAGGACCAACTCTCCTGGCCACTCCAGAAGGCCCTGCTGGGCCACCTGCTCCGCCAGTTCGAACTCCCGGACCAGGGGATCTGGGAGATGCGGGGGGAGCCGCAGTTCTACACGCACACGCGAGTCATGATGTGGGCCGCGTTGCAGGCAGGCGTGGATGCCGTCAAGGTCCACGGTCTGGACGGTGACCTGCAACTGTGGGAGACGCACAGGGACCAGCTGGCCCTGGAGATCTGGACCTCGGGCTACGACCCGGGCGTGGGCAGTTTCGTTCAGCACTACGGGTCCACCCACGTGGACGCCTCCTTGCTGCTGTTGCCCACGGTCGGGTTCGTGGCATGGGACGACGAGCGAATGATCCGCACGGTCGACCGCATCGTGACGGAATTGGGTGACGGCCATGGGCTGCTGCGCCGTTACCGCAACGTCCACCTGCCACCGGACAGCGACCCCGCCGATTTCGAGAGCCAGCTCGGGCAGGACGGGTTCGCGGGCGAGGACGTGGGGCACGTGAGTGTCACGCTGTGGCTGGCCCTCAACTGGGCCAGGAGCGGACAGGTGGAGCGGGCGCGGGAGATCGTCGGTGCGGTTCTGCGCAGGGGCAGCGACCTGGGTCTGTTGTCCACGGCCTACGACGGCGAACCGGGAGCTGGCGGGCGCATGCTCGGAAACCTCCCGCAGGCCTTGCCGCACCTGAGCCTGGTGCAGGCGATCGCGGCCATCGCACAGGCCGAGGGCCGTTCGCTCGCGCCCCAGGTTCTGGACGACCCCGACGACGACCCGTTGCCGCACCAGGCCGATCAGACGCACGCCTCCGGTGAGATCCCCGTACCCACCTTCGAGGACACGTTGCGGGTCGCGGGCAACGCCGCGGTCCATGACCGTGCACGCAAGTCATGATCGCGCCGTGCCTTGTGGGAGGATTCCGCTCATGCGTGTAGCCATCCTCAACGACGTCGGTCAGAGCAATTACCACGTCGGTGACGAGGCGATGTGCCACGCGGCGGTCGATGCCCTTCGCGCACGCGGGGTGCATGACGTGGTGGTGTTGACCCGCGACGTCGAGGCGACGCTCCGGTACTTCCAGGGCGTTGAAGCCGTTCCCACGCTGCGCTTCCCGTGGCCTCCGGAGCAACGCGAAAAGCGCCTGGCAGACATCGACCGAGTGCTGGCCGGCAGCACGGACGCCCTGCCTGGATCCGATCCCCTGTTCGACCTGATCGAAACGATCCGTGGTGTGGACGCCGTGCTGATCGCCGGCGGCGGCAACATGAACTCCGACTACGGGTGGTTGCTCTACGAACGGGCCGCCGTGGCCCGAATCGCTCGGCACGTGAACAAGCCTGTGGTGCTGAGTGGACAGACGCTGGGTCCGTCGCTGTCCGCGGCCGACCGTGAGGTGCTGCGCCAGGCCCTGGAAGCGGCCACCCTGGTCGGGCTCCGGGACGCGCACTCCCTGCGATTGGCCCGCAGCCTGTGCCCGGAGCACCGCGGTATCCGTCCCAGCCCGGATGACGCAGTGGGCTGGTCCTTGGCAGCGCTCGCGGCGCCTTGGGCCAAGCACGGATCGGATTCTCCGGTGGGCCGCACCTCGGTGGTCCCGACGATTGACCAGGCGCTCGAACGGTCTGGTGGGGCCGATGCGTCCGTGACCGGCGCGTCCGTGACAGATGGCTCCGTGGCCGGTGCGACCTCCACGCAGTCCGCGGACCCCACCCGTCCCCGGATCGTCGCCACGTTCGCACCGGGAGTGGGGCCATTCGATCAGGGCGAGGCCGCGGAAGCCTTCGCCGTCGTCCTGGACGCGCTGGTCCATCGGACCGGCGGAACGGTGGAGTTCGTTCCCCACCTGGCGCAGTTCGGCGAGCACGACGGCGACGAGGAGTTCCACCGCAAGGTCGCCGTCCGGATGCACAGCCCGTCCGTCCAACGGGAGATCGAGACCGCACCGACGAGCCTGCGCCGCACACTCACCGCGGACTACGTGGTGACCACCCGCTACCACCCGCTGGTCTTCGGGCTGGCCGGTGGGGCCACGGTCCTGCCGATCGCGGTCGACAACTTCGCCGAGGTGCGCATGGCCGGTGCCTGCGCCACCTGGGGAATCACCGGTCAAGTGGTGCCGTTGGCCGCTCTGATCACTCCGCGCGCCGTTGCCTGGGATCTGCGTGAGGCCGCCCAGAAATGGACGCAGGAAGCCGTTGAGGCGCAGGACGCGATCGCTGACGACCTGCTGGCACGTCGCCCGGACGTCCGGGAGCTGACGGACGCGTGGTGGGACACGGTTGTCGTGGGACTCACGGGGTCCACGCCTGCGCCGTCGTCGCTCCCGCCCGTCGCACCCTCCGGAGCCGGTACAGAAATCTCCCGCGCGCTGCGCCGGGACTGGACCCGCCCCGAGACCCCGCTGCCGCAACAGGCGCGGACCACGGTGGCGATCGTCATGCGAACCAAGGACCGGGGACTTCTGCTCGGGCGGGCCCTGGACGACGTCCTGGGGCAGACCTTCGCCGATTGGCGCCTGGTGCTGGTCAACGACGGCGGCGACCCCACCCCCGTGGACGCTCTGGTCGCGGAGCGGGAGCACGAGTTCGCGGGCCGGACCACGGTGCTCCACAACGGCCGCAGCGTGGGGATGGAGGCTGCCTCCAACATCGGGGTGCGGGCCGCGGACAGCGAGTTCGTGTGCGTTCACGACGACGACGACCGGTGGCACCCCCTGTTCCTGCAGCGAACCGTTGCCCACCTGGAACGCCCCTCCTGCACCGACGGCGGCGTCATGGTCAGAACGGAGATCGTCTACGAGCGCGTGGACACGGACGTCGAGCCACCGGTCATCACGGAGACCGGGCGGGAGGTCTTCTGGCCACAACTGCAGGCCATCACCCTGGCCGATCTGGTGTCCATCAACCGTGGGGTCCCGATCTCCTTCCTGTACCGGCGCAGCATGCACCGCGTGATCGGCGACTTCGACGAGACCCTGCCCGCCGTGGGGGACTGGGAGTTCCACCTGCGCTTCGCCCAGGCCGCGACGATCGGCTTCCTGGACGGCCAGCCCCTGGCCTATTGGCAGCAGCGGCCCGATGAGACCGGGGAGCTGGCCAACTCCATGCACGCGGGAGCCCAGGTGCACCGCCGATACGACCTCGCGGTGCGTGAACGGCACTTCCAGGAATGGACCCGTGACAACGGGTTGGGGCTGCCTCTGTTCATGGCCCGTGAATTCCAGTCCGTGCAGCACCGGTTGGACGCCTTGGAGCGGCAGAACGCCGAGCTCACAGTGTTGCTGCGGGAACAGCAGCGGGAGTTGCACAACGTGGCCAACGTGCTGGCGGACAACTCGTTCTTCGGCTTCATCAAGCGGAAGTTGCGTCGCTTCTTCGGTATCGCCTGAGTCCGTCCGTGTCCGCCGGGCGACCACGCGAGCGCCCGTGGTCGTGACCTCCTTCACGGTCGCCTAAAGTGTTGTCACCGGCCCACCAATGCCCTGCGGAATCGATGGCCGGAGGCCGTGGGAGTGCCACGGTTCCGTCCCAGGGTGACCCGAGAGGGAGGGCGCACGCGTGTCCACAATCAAACCTGACTCCTCGGCCGCAGGTCTGCCCCAGGAAGACCTGTCCGGACTGATCGAACTCGTCGATCCCGCCGTCGCCCAGGTGACCACCTGGCTGGCCAGAGCCGGGGAGGTGGCCAAAGAACGCAAAGTGGCCGCCCCGGGAGCCGATCGCCTGTCCGCGATTCTCAAGGACCCCGACGGTTTGGAGTTCACCACCGGCTTCGTGGACCGCGTGGTGCGCACGGAGGACACCAAGGCGGCGGCCAAGGCGCTGCAGCGCGTGGCCAAGCTGGCACCCAAGACCCTGTCGAGGATCGACCGTTCGCAGATTCTGGCCGGGGGGCTGTTCTCACATCTGGCCCCGGCCGCGGTGATCCCCGTAGCGCGCGGGCGGCTCCGCCAGATGGTGGGGCACCTGGTGGTGGATGCACGTCCCGAACCGTTCGGCAAGGCGGTGGCCAAGTTCACCGAGCGGGGCAACCCGCTGAACATCAACCTCCTGGGTGAGGAGGTCCTGGGCGAGGCCGAGGCCGACAAGCACTTGGCCGACGTCGACGCTCTGCTGGAGCGCGACGACGTCGACTACGCCTCCATCAAGGTCTCCTCCGTGGTGGCTCAACTCTCCCACTGGGGTTTCGAGGGGACCGTGACTCGCGTGGTGGACCGGCTCCTGCCGCTCTACCGGAAAGCGGCGTCGGCGCCCGCCCGGACCAAGTTCATCAACCTGGACATGGAGTTCTACTCAGACCTCCACCTGACCACGGAGGTCTTCATCCGGCTCTTGAGTATGCCCGAGCTCAAGAACCTGGAAGCGGGGATCGTGGTCCAGGCCTACCTACCGGATGCGTTGGCAGCGGTCCAGCGGCTGTCCGATTGGTCCGTGGCGCGGGTCGACGACGGCGGCGCGCAGATCAAGATCCGCCTGGTCAAAGGCGCCAACCTGGCCCTGGAACGGGTGGATGCCGAGGTCCATGACTGGCCGTTGACCACCATGCCGGACAAGCAGTCCACGGACGCGAACTACAAGCGGGTCCTGGCCTGGGCTTTCACCCCGCAGCGCCTGGCCGGAATGCGGATCGGCGTGGCCGGACACAACCTGTTCGACATCGCCTTCGCCCATCTGTTGGCCCAGCAGCGCGGGGTCGAGCAGCGGATTGAGTTCGAGATGCTCCAGGGCATGGCGGTGGAGCAGTCGGTGGCGGTCTCCGAGGACGTCGGCAGGATCCTCCTGTACGTCCCGGCCGTCCGCCCCGCCGAGTTCGACGTGGCAGTTTCCTACCTGGTGCGCCGCCTGGAGGAGAACGCGGCTCAGGAGAATTTCATGTCCGGGATCTTCGACCTCGCCCCGGGCAACGAGATCTTCGATCGGGAGGCCACGCGGTTCCGGGCCTCCGTCGATCAGCTCCTGGATGAAGGCATTGCCCTGGACGGTGAAGGGGCGCCCCGGGCCCGGCGCTCGCAGGACCGTTTCGCCGAGGAGAACGGCTCCTACCAGGGCCACCAACCCTTGGACGAACCCTTCCGCAACGAGCCGGACACGGACGTCTCCGTCCCGGCGAACCAGGAGTGGGCCGCCCGCATCTCCGAACGGATCACCGATCCTCGGTGGTACGAGTCGTTGGCCCTTCCGGGGCCGTTGGACCAGGACGGCGTCGCCGTCGTGGTCGAGAACGGGCGCAATGCGGCCAAGGAATGGCGTGCCCGCGGCGCCCGTGAACGCGCGGAGATCATCAACCGCGCGGCGGACGTCCTGGGGCAGCGCCGCGGACACCTGATGGCGGTGGCCGCTGCCGAGACCGGCAAGGCGCTCCCGCAGGGCGATCCAGAAGTCTCCGAAGCCATGGACTTCTGCCGGTGGTACGCGCGCCGCGCGTTGGAACTGGAGCAGGTGGACGGCGCGATCTTCGACCCGGACACCCTGGTCCTGGTCACCCCGCCGTGGAACTTCCCGTTGGCCATCCCATGTGGGTCCACGGTGGCGGCCCTCGCCGCGGGCGCGGCCGTGGTGCACAAGCCGTCGCCACAGACTCGACGCTGCTCGACCGCCTTGATCGAGGCGCTGTGGGACGCGGGGGTCCCGCGTGACGTGCTCCAACTCGTGGACTCCGTGGAGGGCGAGACCGGCAAGGCGCTGGTCTCCCATCCCGGCGTGGACCGGGTGGTGCTGACCGGTGGGTACGAGACGGCGGAGCTGTTCGGTGGCTGGCGCACCGGGCGACCCGTGACGGGTGAGACCTCGGGCAAGAATGCCCTGGTGGTGACTCCCGCGGCCGACCGGGACCGCGCAGTCTGGGACCTGGTCACCAGCGCCTTCGGGCACGCCGGCCAGAAGTGTTCGGCCGCCTCCCTTGGCATCCTGGTGGGGTCCGTGGGCACGTCCGAACGCTTCGAACGTCAGTTGCTGGACGCCGCTGAGTCCATGGTGGTCGACTGGCCGCAGAACCTTCAGGCGGTCGTTGGACCGGTCATCGAGGAACCGCAGGACAAGCTGCGCCGTGCCCTGACAGAGCTCGACGACGGCGAACGGTGGTTGCTCGAACCCAAACAGCTCGATGACACCGGGCGGCTGTGGCGACCCGGGATCAAGACCGGGGTCCGGCCCGGTTCCTTCTTCCACCTGACCGAGGTGTTCGGCCCCGTGCTCGGACTGATGCACGCAACGGACCTGGACGAGGCACTCGAATGGCAGAACGCGGTGGACTACGGGTTGACCGCGGGCATCCATTCCCTGGACACCTCCGAGGTCGACCACTGGTTGGACCGGGTGGAGGCGGGCAACCTCTACGTCAACCGCGGGATCACCGGGGCGATCGTGCAACGGCAGCCCTTCGGTGGATGGAAGAAGTCCTCCGTGGGACTGGGTGCCAAGGCCGGCGGACCGAACTACCTCACCCAGATGGGCACCTGGTACAAGGCAGCCTTCCACCGGGACACCCAGGGGGACGTGGTGCACGAAGCCGTCGCGGAGGTCCTGGACTCGCCCGAACTCGAGGCCACACTGCCCGCACCGGACCTCGAGTGGCTGCGTTCCTGCGCCATGGTGGACCAGCGGGCCTGGGAGTCCGAGTTCGGTGTGGCCAAGGACCCCACGGGTCTGCGCTCGGAAGCCAACCTCTTCCGCTACCGCCCGCGCCGCGTCGTCGTCCGCGCAGCCGAGAACGCTCCCGTCACAGACGTGGTGCGAGTGGGGCTGGCCGCGGCCCGTTCAGGCTCCACCGTGGTTCTGAGCCCCAGCCCCAGGATCGCCGGGGAGTTGCCGTTGGTGGCCAGGCAGCTGTTCGCCGCCATCCTGCCCGAGGCCTCCGATGCGGAATTCCGCGAGCAGGCCGTGGCTCGAGTCCTCAAGGGCGATGACGCACCCCTGCCGGAAGCGGATGCGGCGGGTGCCGCGGAGGCGACGGCCACGGCGGCCGGTCCGGAGGAGCTCGGGACCGGGGCCCGGATCAAGTTGATCGGTGACGACGTGGACCTGGTGGCGGCACTCGGCGCCACTCCGGACGTGGCCGTTCTGACGCACCCCGTGGTGGGGGCCGCCCGCGTGGAACTCATGGAGATGCTGCATGAGCAGGCTGTTTCCGTGACCATGCACCGGTTCGGCAATCCGTTCCCTGACATGGAATTGGTTAAAGCAGAACTGCTGACAACTATTTCATAACGAATCTGCGGGGGTTGCCTTTGTCGGCCGGGGTTCCGGTGCGCGGTTACGGTGCCGGGACCTGGGCCACCATGTAATTCCAGTTCGCGCAGGTATAGGGTGAAACGGTGCGATCATCGCCCGTGACGGCCGATGAATGCGTGCGATGTGGCGGTGGACATGTGTGCCAGGGAGAGGCTGACGCGGCCACAGGTGGAGAAATCGGGCTAGACACGACGTGCAGCCTCCGAGGGTTTATGGAACGACGGGTTTCCTCCTTTCCCGTCCCATCGGGGCTGACTGGGGGAGATCATGATTTCGGCGCGAGAATGGATTGCGCACTTACCGGCCGAGCAACGGGAAAGGTTTGCCGCATTGGTGCGGGCCGTCCCAGCCTCAATGCGTTACGGGCCGGTCTTTCGACGCACCATGCGTGAGATCCGGAAATGCGAGGCGGTGCCGTCCTGGGGTCGGGACGAACGAGCAGCCCGGTTAAGGGCGCTTTTCACGACGGCTGTCGGCACCACCTACTACGGCACTACCGCTGCCTATGCGCCCTTACGTGAGTTCGCGGCGGATCCTGACCGGGACCCGTTCGCCGTCCTGTACCGTCTCCCGGTGTTGACGCGTGAGGAACTTTCGGCCAACACCAAGGACATGATCGCCGTCGATCCCTCTCAGGTGGAGTTGGTGGCCAGCTCGGGAACCTCCGGTGACCCCATCCTGTTCCACTTGGAAAAGGAGCGTGGTGCGGGGGAGTGGGCTTACGTGCAGAATGCGTGGCACCGGAGCACGGGATACGAACTCGACGACTGGCGTCTGTTCCTGCGTGGTGTGGTGGAGTTCGACGAGTCCAAGGACCATCTGGTGCAGGCCGCCACGGGGGAGGTCGTCCTGCGGATTCAGGCGCTGGGACCGGAGCGGATTGCCGAGCACTGGAAACTGGTCACGGACAGAAAGATCCGATACCTCCACGGCTACCCGGCGTCCCTCGAATATATGGCACGGTTACTGGAAACGCACCTGCCCGAGGACCAGTGGCGGCATCAGATCAAAGGCGTCTTAGCGGTGTCCGAGGAGTACACGCCGTCTCAGGCGGCCACCTTCCGCCGCGTCTTCCCACAGGCGAACGTGTGCAACTTCTACGGGCTCAGCGAACGCACGGCGTTCGCCACGATGGACCGGGACTGGGTGTTCCACCCCGAGCCCCTGTACGGAATCACGGAGATCCTCAAAGACGACGGAACACCGGCCCAGGTGGGTGAGCGCGGCAGGATCGTGACCACCGGGTTGCGCCTCATGGGTCATCCGTTCCTGAGATACGACACCGGGGACTCCGCCGAAGTGGTCGGACACAACAAGTGGGGCGAACCCACTTTCCGTGACATCAAGGCCCGCCGCGGGCGCGAAGGCCTGATCCGAGCCGACGGATCACTGTTTCCCACGACCTCCCTGAACGTCCACGGTCACCAGTTCCTGTGCGTCAACCGGTTCCGGTTCCGGCAGGACGAACCCGGGAAGGTGGTGCTCATGCTGGAGCCTTCCGCCACGGCGACCCAGGAGGAACTTGAGGACTTCTACGCCGCCATGATCCGCAGGACCAAGGGGCAGGTGGAACTGGGGCTGGAGATCGTGGACCGTCTGGAGGTTCCGCCGAACGGTAAAAGCAGGCTGGTGGACCAAAACATCCAGGGAGTTGTGTCCACCTGGGCGTGAGGTAGCGGCTGTGACCGCTTCAGTAACAAGGGCGACCCGGAAGAGGGGTCATGACCTTCCATGACCAGCGCCGTTACACTGTGGCGGACAGTTGGGGCTGTTCGTTCGAGAAGCTGTCATGCTCGAAATCACTTTGACACGTTTTTCTGCGTGAGTTGGGGGACCGTTTTGGTTTCAGTACGTGAGTACATCGCTCATCTGCCCATTGATAAGAGGGAGAGGCTCGCCGGATTCGTCCGTGCGGTTCCGGCACCAATCCGTTACGGACCGGTGTTTCGCAACACCCGAAGGGAGATCATCAAGGCTCACTCCGTTCCATCGTGGGGCCGCATGGAGCAGGAGCGACGCCTGGGTGACCTTTTGCGCCTGGCCGCGGGAACCAAGTACTACTCCACGGCGGCAGGGTACAGCACACTGCAAGCACTGGACCAGAATCCGCGGGAGATTCTTGGCAAGCTCCCCATCCTGACTAGGGAGGAGCTTTCTGCTCACACCAAAGATATGCTCACCGTGGCCACCGAGCAGGTTGAAGTCGTGTCTAGTTCAGGTACTTCCGGGGAGCCCATCGTGTTCCATCTCGACAAAGCGCGCGGTGCGGGAGAATGGGCCTATGTTCAGCACATTTGGAATACGCGGGCCGGTTACGAACTTGATGATTGGAGGGTGTTCCTGCGCGGCGCGGCGGATGTCCCTAACGACGTTGATTACTATGTGCAGTCTCTTACGGGTGAGATCATCCTGCGCACAAGAGCGTTAAGTCCTGATAAGGTACAAGAGCACTGGGACCTGATCAAGCAATATGGCATCCACTTCATCCATGGGTACCCATCGGCCATGGAATATCTGGCGAAGCTCATCGAAAAACATTTGCCAGGCGACAAATGGCGGCTGCAGATTAAAGGTCTGCTGACCGTTTCGGAGGAGTTCACCCGGGTCCAGGCAGAGGTTCTGGCCAGAGTCTTCCCCAATGCCCGCGTGGCCAATTTCTATGGTTTGAGCGAGCGAACCGTGTTTGCGGGAATGGATTCCGACTGGGTCTTCCATCCGGAGCCGCTTTACGGAGTGACGGAGATCCTCAACCAAGACGGGTCACCCACAGGGCCGGGCGAGCGTGGACGAATCGTAACCACGGGTCTGCGACTGACCGGTCAGCCATTCCTGCGGTACGACACGGGTGACTCGGCGGAAGTAGTTGGAACTGATCCCTGGGGTTGCCCAACGTTCAAGGACATCAAGGCCCGCAGAGGACGTGAAGGTCTGGTACGTGACGACGGGAGTCTGCTGCCCACCACGTCGTTGACGCTACACAGTTCCCAGTTTGCCGCGGTCGCTCGTTTCCGGTTTCGGCAAGACGAACCGGGCCGGGCAGCCCTGGTAGTCGAGCCCTCGTCGGGGGTCGATGTCACGGAATTGAACGAATTCCTGGAAGCCATGCAACGGCGAAGCGGTAACGGCGTCGTGTTGAACCTTGAAATAGTGGAGCGTCTAGAAGTTCCGCAGAACGGGAAGAACAGGTTGATCGACCAAAACATACCCGGTGTCACCGGCACCTGGGCCTAGCTCTACTCGGCCTGGACATTGGTAGCGGTGAGCCTGGTTGAACGAACGAGAACCTCCGAGTGGGATGTGGCTTGTCGAAGACCCACTGCCACCCGGAGGTTCTCGTGTCCCAACGTAGTGCGCGTCTGATCGTTCACGGCCGCCTGTTGATCGTCCAGCGTCACCGCGCCGGCTGGAAGCAGGCCCATATCGTGGCCGCGATGGGTGTCTCGCGCAAGTGTGTCAGTACGTGGAACCAGCGGTATGACGCCGAAGGAGAGCAGGGCCTGCAGAACAGGTCATCTCGGCCTCACTCGAGGCCCACCTGTAACCAGCGAACAGATCGAGCGGAAGGTCCTGGCAGCCCGCACCAAACACCCCGATGGCCCAGATGTGCTCGGCCCCAAGATCGGGGTCCCGGCACGGACCGTCTCACCCAGCCTGCGTCGTCACGGCGAGCCCTATTTGCGTGAGTGCGACCCGATCACCGGACAGGTTGATCCGCTCCTCGAAACAGAAAGCTCTCCGCTACGAACGCGAGCGGCCCGGCGAGCTGGTCCACATGGACGTCAAGAAGATCGGTCGTATCCCCGAGAGAGGTGGCTGGCGTGGCCGCAGCCAAATCCCGAGCAACCATCAGGCACGCGTGGACAAGAAACCCATCGGATACGACTACGTCCACACGATGGTCGATGACCACTCGCGTTTCACGTACAGCGAGGTCCTGCCCGACGAGAAAGGACCAACCTGCGCGGCGTTCCTGCAGCGGGCCATCGACTACTTCGCCGCGCACGGCATCAGCCGGATCGAACGCCTGATGGCCGACAATGCCTGGGCCTACCGCTGGTCACTGCGAGGGGTACGCGCCGAGCACGGCATCAAACAGACGTTCATCAAGCCCCACCGCCCATGGCAAAACGGCAAGGTCGAACGACTCAACCGGGCCCTGGCAACCGAATGGGCCTACCGTCAAGTCTTCACCAGTAACGCTGATCGAACAGCCGCACTTGCGCCATGGCTGGAGCACTACAACACTGAACGCCGCCACAGCTCACTCGGAGGCCAGCCCCCAATCAGCCGCCTGTGACCAACGTCCTGGCCGGGTACAACTAGCGCGTCTGAGGACGTGAATTCTTCGGATGCCCCACACTGACTGCCGCGATGATGCCAAGCAAGAGCCCTACGGCGCCGCCCACGGCGTAGATCAACGGGGTGGACAGCCCTGAGGGGGCGCCGGGAACGGTGGGCTCGCCGGCAGGGAGCACCTCGATGTCGTCGCCCGGTTGCGGGTCACCTGCGGCGTCGGCAACCGCGTCACGCCAGGCAGAGGCGAGGTCTGCTGCCTCTTGCGGGGAGCCTGCTGTGGCTGTGATCTCGAGATCTGTCGTGTCGGGTTGAGCCACGACGCGCACGTCTTCGAGTAACTCAGACGTCGACTGATCGAGGTCGAGATCTTGCTTGACTGCGTCGGCCACCACCACCGAGTTACCCAAAGACTGGTAGGTACTGGCGCGTGACTTGGCCAGTTCCTCGGCCGCAAGTCGATCTGCTGCCGTGTTCTCGGACGTCCGAGCATGTACCAACGCAGTGGTGACCGATTGATAGGTCGGCTCCTGAGCCGTGGCGACACCCAGGCTCAAGCCGAGCCCCAGCAGCAATCCGAGGACGGGTAGCCACCAGCGACGCCGAACGGAGGCGCCGAGGTCTCGGGCCGAGATTTCGTTTTTCTGGTAGGGCGACGAAACGCTCACTTGATGCTCCCCCCAGCCCACGGACCCGAAACCCGTGGGCCGACATTCCTGTGCATGACGGTCTCACTCGATTCATAGGCAGCCCGTGAACGACGGGTGACACCCAAGGGTGCCCACAGCCTTTTGCGATCCCCACGCGACTGTGGCCTATTTGAGCATGTCACGGCCACCGGGCTAGTGCACATCCCGCACGTCCGGGGCCGTTTTCAATGCCATGGTAGGGGGCGGGATCGAATGTTTCGGACGAACTCCTCGTGTTAACGGCATCCTGGATGCAGTTTGGTGGACAAGCCGCCAAGCGAGTGGGAGCTCAGGTGCCTCCCGTGTCACGATGAGGTGGCATTGTCGGCTGGCTTGTGCCCGCCCTGGGGATGGGCAGGCATGTATCGGCGCCTCGTAGTCGGGGCTTGGCCGAACTGATTCGACTTGCGATCACAAGTGTCGATGTCATGCGGTGGGGTACCGGTGGCATAGGAGCGGGGGTCGGGGGACCCGAAGGTTGGGAAGGGGGAAGTATGGCCGAAGTGGCTGCGACGGCCACGGCTGTGGTTGCTGTGGCGATCTGTGCAGGGTCGCTATTGGTGCTGATCACGGCGGCGTTCCTGCACCCCAAAGTGACTGCTGGGGTCCTGGTCATCCTGACCATGCTGTCCCAGACCATTCAGACTGTTACCGGTGCGCCTGCCATGGGGTACTTCGACGAAGTGGGCGTGCTCCTGGCTCTGGCATTGTTCGTCGGACACCGGCTGTACGTACACGGAACGGTGCGCTGGTACCCCGCCATGTGGTTCTTTGTCGCATTCGCAGGCCTCGGTCTTGTGAGCAGCGTTTTCGAAGCTGTTCCCTTGGCAGTCACGGCGACCGGGGCTTTCTTGTTCCTGAAGGGTCCCCTGTTCGGGTTTGCACTGGCCCAACTGGACTGGCGTGTGGACGACATTCCTCGAGTTGCTCGCTTCGGGGCGGGGGTTGTCATCTTCATCCTCATCACGGCACTCATCAATGCTGCGGCCCCTTCAGCCTGGAATTCCTTCATCGGGCGTGTCTCAACGGTCAGCGAGCGCGGTGGGATGTCGAGTCTCACCGGTCCGTTCGACCACCCCGTGGGACTCGGGACGACGATGTCCATGGCCTTCCTGGCAGTCCTGTTGTACCGGCACCTGGTGCGCAAGACCTGGTTCAATCTGGGGCTCATGGTTGCAACGGGATTGGCTTGCATTGCTGCCTTCCGCCGCAAGTCCATCGCAGCCGCCACGGTGACGGCAATCGGGATGAGAGCCGTTCTTCCTGGCCACAAGGCCATGTATTACACAGCACTGGTCATTTTGGTGCCGGTTGCACTCATCCTCGCCTGGGAGCCCTTGACCGCGGTGGTGCAAGGAACGCTTCAGGAATACACGGCCAATGTGTCGGAAACTGCGCGAGTGCGAATGACCATTGACGGCTTCGCCTTGGCGCTGACAGCGTTCCCGTTCGGTGTGGGGTTCGGGCGGTTCGCCTCATTCACGGCGTCGGACAACTACAGCCCGTTGTACGAAGACCTGGGCTACCAGCGGATCTACGGCATGGGGCCGGGGGAACTCGGGGGCTTTCTGTCCGACACCTTCTGGCCTGCCCCGATCGCTGAGACGGGCCTGTTGGGTGCCCTGTGTTACGCCGGTGCGCTCTACCTGTTGTGTGTCCCGGCTTGGCGAATGATGCGGCGGGCAAATCACTCACTCCTGCGCTGGGTGGGCGCTGTCACCGTGGCATGGTTCGTGACACTGACCGTCGAGTCCGTCGTCGCCCCGGTCTTCGTTTCCCCGCCCATGTTTGCTCTTCCGTTCGTGGCTGCGGGGATGTGCGCGGCGCTCGTTGCCACGAGTGGTACCGAACAGGACGGTGAGGACGAGAGCGCGTCTGCGGGCGGATCTGACACGCCGTTGCCGTGGGCAGGTGCATCTCAGGACGGCACGATCGATGTGTCTGGGCAAGGGGCCTCGGGCTCGGTGGGAGGTCGAGTCTCTTGAAGGTCCTGATGATCGGACCAATGCCGGGCTCGGCCGGTGGCATTGGCGTCATGGCTGGGTACCTAGCCGGGACCACGTCGACGAGGACTCAGGTGGGCTTCGTCGATTCCGGTGGCTCTGGCGCGTCGCGCACTGACCGAATCGGAGCGCTTCTCCGCGCGGTGCAGGTCTGCCTCTCCCGGGACGAGGTTCCCACCGTGTACGTGTTCTCTCTCGCATCGGGAGGAAGCACCTGGCGGAAGCTGCTTCTCAGCTCTTTGCTTCGTCTGCGTGACAAACCGTTCGCGTTGCAGCTGCACGGTGGTGGGTACCGGAAGTTCTTCCCGTCCCAACCTGCCCCGTTGCGGGCGCTCATTCGGCACATGTTTCAGTCAGCTGGATGCGTCGGCGTTCTGGGGGAGATCTGGAGTGAGTACGTCCGCGACAAACTCGGCGTGCCAGCAGACCGCATCGTGCTCCTGCCCAATGCCGTACCCGGCCCCGACGTGGTGCCGGGACGCGGTGACGAGGTCCGGGTCCTGTTCGCGGGCCGAGTCGGTAACCGCAAGGGCGCGGACACGCTGCTGGCGGCCTGGCGGACCCTGAACACCAACGGGCGCGCAACCCTGATCCTGGCCGGTGACCTGGACGACCCTGACGGGTCGATCACCCAGGCGGTCGAGGCCGCGGACGACGTCGAAATCCTGGGTTGGCTGGACGGGGAGGCGCTCACGCAGGAAATGGCGGGGGCCAAGGTCCTCGTCCTGCCGAGCCTGGCCGAGAACCTCCCCCTGTCCCTGCTGGAAGGCATGGCGTGGGGGCTGGCCCCGGTGGTCACGCCCGTGGGTGCCGTGCCGGAGGTGGTCAGGGACGGGGAGAACGGGCTGCTGGTTCCCGTCGGGGACGTTGCCGGCCTGGCATCCGCTTTGCAGAAGGTCATCGACGACGACGCCGCGCGGGACCGGCTGGCGGCCGCGGCCCGTGAGACGTGGGAACAGGGCTACTCCCTGGAGGGGTACCGGCCGAAATTCGACGACATGGTGGAACGCGTGGCCCGCGACCACAGGGCGCATGCGCCGTGGGCTCCGCGCCGTGGTCACTCGAGCAAGGAGAGTCAGCAGTGAAGCCGTACGAACTCTTGGACCCGCCCCTCCGCGCGGAGGTGTCCGAGGCCTTGCGGCAGGCGATGCGTTTCGCTCAAGTGCGCGAATACGCCGGCACCGATCCCTACGACGGCCTGCTGTCGCCCTACGCACGCTTCCTCAAGGGACGACGTCCCCGTCAGGTCTGGGTACAGGTCCACAAACGGGCCGGTCAGTGGTTGCGAGACCTCACGGACGTGCCCCCGGTGCGCATGACCAAGGGCATGGCGTTGTTCGCCCACGCCGCTGTCCAGGACGGGCAGCCGGAGCTGGCAAACGCGCTCGTGGACCGCATCATCCGGGAACGCGGCACCGGCCCGTGGGGCTACGAATTCGACGTGCAGACCCGCTGGGCGTTCTACCCGGCAGGAAGCCCGAACGTGGTGGCCACGACCTTCGCCCTGAGGGCCTTCCAGGCCACGAACCGCCTGGAGGACGCCGGCCCCGAGGTGGCCCAGTGGCTCGAGGACCAGTTCCACGACGGCTACTTCCGGTACACCACGACCTCCGACCGGTTGGTGCACAACGGCTCCCTGCTGGGGGCGGAGAGCCTGGCCATGCTCGACGGTGACCGGGCCAAGATTCAGAGCGCGGTGGACCGCACCGTCTCCGCGCAGGCCGCGGACGGCTCCTGGCCCTACGGGGAGGGCGCCGGTCTGGAATGGATCGACAGCTTCCACACGATCTACAACCTCGATTCCTTGTGGGCACTGCACCAGGGGGGCTTCCAGGTCGGGGACGCGATCGACCGGGGCCTGGCCTACTGGGCCGAGCACTGCCTGGACGGCCACGGGCTGCCGCTCTACTACGCGGATGCCGAGCAGCCTTCGGAAGACGTACACAACGTGGCAACCACCGTGGGCTTCCTTGCCCGCGCCGCGGACCGGGGTTGGGGAATCCCGGATCCGCAACCGGCGGTGCGTCACCTCCTTGCCCTGCAGGGGGACGACGGCGGGTTCCGCAGCTCGGGATCAGGCTTGCCACACATGAGATGGAATCAGGGCCACGCAACGTTGGCCCTGGCTGGATGGGGGAACAGCAATGAGTCAGCCGGCTCGTAAGAACCACGACGACAGCCAGGGGCCGGGACAGCGCCACCTCCGGGCGGCGGAACCGGCCCGGGACGCGGAACCGGGGAGCTCGGTCGGCAAGGACCAGGAGGCTTCACGGCACGATGTGATGGGTGTAGGAATCGACCCCCTGACCATGGACCAGACGGTCGAGCGCCTCAAGAGCCTGATGACGGACGGCGGTAACCACAACCACCTGTCGATCAATGCCGCCAAGATCGTCTCCGCCCGGGAGAACCCGGGGAAGCAGGAGGAGTTCAACGCTGCGGATGTGGTCAGCGCCGACGGTCAGGCCGTCGTGTGGGCCTCCAAGCTGCTGGGCCGCCCGGTCCCCGAACGCGTGGCCGGAATCGACCTGATGAACCGACTGGTCGAGCTCTCGGCCCAGGAGGGTCAACGGATCTACCTGCTGGGCGCGCGGCCCGAGGTCCTGGATGCGGTGGCAGAGGACTTCACCGACCGCGGCGCCAACGTCGTGGGTCACCACGACGGCTACTGGCACACCCAGGGCATGACGGACGAGGACATGGCCCGGGAAATCGGTGCCCTGGACATCGACATCCTTTTCGTCGCCGTGCCCTCGCCGATGAAGGAGGACTTCATCTACGGGCAGCGCGACGTCATGGGCGTAGGTGTCTGCGTGGGCGTGGGGGGTTCCTTCGACGTCGTCGCCGGGCAGACCAAGCGCGCGCCGGAACTGGTGCAGAAGGTGGGCATGGAGTGGGCGTTCCGCCTGGCCATGGAACCGCGCCGCATGTTCAAGCGTTACGCCGTGGGCAACGCCAAGTTCCTCTGGTACCTGGCCAAGGACCGTACCCGGCGTGGCCGCTGAGCGTACGGGAAGTGCGCACCTCCAATCGCTGACGGTCTTGGGCATCCGGATCGGTGGTGCCGCACTGCAGATGGCCCTGGTGGCCGTGGTGGCCCTCCGATTCCCCGTCGAAGACGTAGGCCTCAACGGCCTGTTGTGGTCGATCGCCCTGGTGGCGCGCATGGCCGGTTCCTTCGGCGTGGATCTCTCCGGGATGCGCGAACAGGCACCGCTGTGGGCGGCCAACGACGGGCGTCGCGCACGCCTCCTGGCTCGTCGCGATGCCCGGACCATCGCGGTCCTCTGGGGATTCGTGGGGATCGCAGTGGCCCTGGTCGCGGGCCTCGGCGAGTTCCTGGGCTACCCGGGACGCTGGCTGATCGCCTTTTGGATGGTTGCCGCCGCGTCCGCCTTCGGGCGCCTTTTCATGGTGCAACGGATCGCCAAACAACAGCCCGTGGCCGGTCAGTTCATGGAGTCCGTTGCCCTGCCCTTCTTCGGCCTGGTGGCGGCTCTTGCCGCGTCCTACACGGACCCGGGCCTGTTGATCCCGGGGCAGGTTGTGTCGTTCGTGCTCATGGCGCTCATCATGTGGTGGCTCTCGCCGGCACCCGGACGGAGTCTGGCGCAGTACCGGTCGCAGGGCATCGAGATTCCAAGGACCCCGTGGAAGGTCGCTCTGCCGCTGGGACTGGGGGCCACGCTCACGGCGTTGTGTGTCCGCGGTCCCATGTTCGTGCTCTCCTCCCGCTCCCTGGCCGTGGCAGGTACCTACGACGTGGCCCAGCGCATCCAGTCGGCCGGAGCCATGGGCACCTCGGCCGTCTCCACGGTCTTCGGGCCCAGGATCGCGGTGGCGGTGCGTGAGCGCCCCAAACTTCGGCGGCTGGTGATCGAGGCCGCGGTCGCCTCCGCCGTGATGCCGGCGCTGCTGTTGGTGTTCCTGCTCGTGGTCGGCGAACACTCCTTGGTGTCGCTCCTGGGGGCGGAGTACAGCGGTACGTGGGGGGCCGCCGTCGTCCTGGTGATCTCCACGCTCATCAACGCAACCACCTCCGCGACCAGCAACGTGCTGATGCTGGGTGGCTACGAGCGGTGGTTCATGCGCATCAGCGGCGTGCAGCTGCTCCTGGTGGTTGGCGGGGCATGGCTGACGGGTGCGGACACGGCTCCGGCCATGGCCTTCTGGGTCCTGGGCGGTGAACTGTTCCGGTCGTTGGCGATGAGCATCGGCTTCCTGCTGCACGACCGCAGCCTGAAGAAGTCCGCCGAGGTGGAAGCCACCGACGCCGCCCGAGCGTGACGCATCGTGGGATGTAGGTGACACGTCATCTAATCTGTGGCACAATGGGCGTCGAACAACTTCACACCTCCACGGGAGCAGAACGTGCGACTCGGCCTCAACACCTTCGGCGACGTCCACCCCGGCAGCGACGGTGCGCCCCTCTCACAGGCCCAGGTGATCCGCGACGTCGTGGACGAAGGCCAACTGGCGGACCAGGTCGGCCTGGACTTCTTCGGCGTGGGTGAGCACCACCGCGCGGACTACGCGATCTCCGTGCCGGACACCGTGCTCGCGGGCCTTGCCACAACGACGCAGTCCATCCGTCTCGGCAGCGCCGTCACGGTCCTCTCCTCGGAGGACCCCGTGCGGGTCTATCAGCGCTTCGCCACGGTGGATGCGCTGTCCGAAGGGCGCGCGGAGGCCATCCTGGGGCGGGGATCCTTCACCGAGTCCTTCCCCCTGTTCGGCTACGCGCTGGAGGACTACGAGGACCTGTTCGCCCAGAAACTGGAGCTGTTCACACGATTGCAGGCCGAGGGACCCGTGGTCTGGAAAGGTGGCCTGCGGCCCGCGATCCAGGGGATCGAGGTCTTCCCGAAGACCGAATCGGGGCGACTCCCGGCCTGGGTGGCCGTGGGCGGATCACCCAATTCGGTGGTGCGCGCCGCGCACTACGAGCTCCCGGTCATCTTCGCCATCATCGGTGGCAGTCCGCTGGCCTTCGAACCGTTCGCGGACCACTACCGCCGCGCACTGGAACACTTCGGAAAGCCTGAGTTGCCCATCGCCTGGCACTCCCCGGGCTACGTGGCGGCCACCGACGAGCAGGCACGGGAGGAGTTCTTCCCGGCGTTTGCCGCCAACCACGACGTGATCGGCCGTGAACGTGGCTGGCCGCCGCTGCGCCGCTCGGACTTCGATGCCATGTGCGGACCGGATGGTGCGTACTACGTGGGCTCCGCCGAGACCGTGGCCCGGAAGATTGCCGCCCACCAGCGGGTGCTCAAGGCCGAGCGGTTTGATCTCAAGTACTCCGTGGGGCCGCTGACCCACGACCGGATGCAGGCCTCCATCGAGCTGTTCGGGACACAGGTTGCCCCGTTGGTTCGCGACATGCTCGCCGACTAGGGTTGCCGCATGGCTTACCACGCGGACTCCACGGAGCTGGAGAACAAGGAAATTCTCACCTGGCAGGGCTTCGGCGACGCCGTCCGGGAGCAGGCCCAGGAGATCGCGGACAGCGGGTTCCAGCCCGACATCATCATCGGTGTGGCCCGCGGCGGGCTGGTTCCGGCCGGTGCCCTCTCCTACGCCATGGGCGTCAAGCTGATCGACGCCATCAACGTCGAGTTCTACACCGACGTCCACGAGACCTTGCCGGACCCGGTTCTGCTGGCCCCCATGCTCGACGTCGATTCGATCAAGGGCAAGAAGGTCCTGGTGGTCGACGACGTCGCCGACTCCGGCCGCACCCTGGCCCTGGTTCTCGAGTTGCTCCAGGGATTCGAGGCCGACTGCCGCAGTGCTGTGATCTACTCCAAGCCGCGTTCGATCGTGGAGCCGGACTACATCTGGAAGGCCACGGACGAGTGGGTGGTCTTCCCCTGGTCGGACCAGCCACCCGTCGTCGCCAACGCCTGAGGTCGGCCACCCGGCAATCAGCTACGGGTGACCGGCCTCCGGGCACGGGCCCGGAACGTGCGGTCAGCGTGCCTTGCGGGAGACCAGGGAGGCCGTGGCCTCGGCGATCGCCCGCTCCTCGTCCGTCGGGACCACCAGGACCTCGAGGCCCGAGTCCGGGGTGGAGATCCGCCGGACGTCATCCGAGCGGATCGCGTTGGCCTCATGGTCGAGCGTGGCGCCCAACGCACCCAGCTTGGAGACCACGCGCTCGCGGAAGTTCGAGGAGTTCTCCCCGATGCCGGCCGTGAACATGAGCGCCTGGGCCCCGCCCACGGCCACGTGGTACGCCCCGATGAACTTGGCCAGGCGGTAGGAGGCCATCTCCAGGGCAAGGTCGGCCCGGGCATCACCGGCTTCCGCGGCCGCTTCCACCTCCCGCATGTCCGAGTGCCCCGCGATGGCCTTGAGACCTGACTGCTTGTTCATGAGGTCGTCGAGCTGCTGGGCGTCGATGCTCGGATCCCGGCGGAGCAGCGCCGTGATGATCGACGGGTCGAAGTCACCGGCGCGCGTGCCCATGACCAGACCCGCCAACGGGGTGAACCCCATGGAGGTGTCGAAGGACTGACCCTCCTTGATGGCCGTCACGGATGCCCCGTTGCCCAGGTGGGCCACCACGCCGTTGAACTGTTGACGCTCAACGCCCAGGAAATCCGCGGCCCGGCCGGTCACGAAGTCGTGTGACGTGCCGTGGAAGCCGTAACGGCGCACCCCGTACTCCGAGTACATCTCCTCCGGCAGTGCGTAGCGCCACACGTGTTCGGGCATGGAGCGGTGGAAGGCGGTGTCGAACACGCAGACCTGGGGCATGTCCGGCCACTTCTTCTGGATGGCCCGTAGTCCCAGGGCGTGCGCGGGGTTGTGCAGGGGGGCCAAGGGTGCCAGCCGTTCCACGGCACGGATGATCTCGTTGTTGACCAGAACGGGTGCGGAGAAGCGCTCGCCGCCGTGGACCACACGGTGACCGGCGGCGTCGATCGTACGGTCACCCAGCTCAGCCTCGAGTCGCTCCGCCAGGATGTCCAGGGCCTGCGTGTGGTCCTTGATCTCCGAGGTGCCGATGTTCTCGATCAGGCCCTTGGTGACCACCGTGCCACCGGTCGCGCCCTGGGTGGCCTGCTCGACGCCCACGAATTCGTCGACCCTGGGCATGGATGACGTGTACGGCGCGGGTTCCTGACCCTCTGCCTGCTCCACCTCCCGAACCTGGTACTTGATGGAGGAGGAGCCGCAGTTGACGACGAGAACGAGCATGGGTGACTTCTTCCTGCGTGCCGGTGCGGCCGCGACTTGGACGGAGTTGGTTCCATTGTGTCAGGCACAGGTTCGAGCCACCCAGGCGTCCGCAAGGGTTGAACTCTGTTGCCCCTGGCATCCGGTCGGGGAACAGAGAGTGTCAGCGGGTGGGGACTGACGGTTGTCCACAGGGGGTGTGGACAACCAGGGCGCGATGGCAGGGTCGGAGCATGGATCTCGGCGTTTACTCCTGGGGTGACCTGCGCGAACACGGTGTGACCCGCAAACAGCTGGACGCGCTTCTGGACAGCGGCGGGCTGCAGCGGCTGCGTCGAGGGTGGTTCGCAACGCCGCGTGCCCCCGTGTCCGTGACCCGAGCGGTCGCGCTGGGTGGAACCCTTGGCTGTCTGAGCGGTTGCGAACAGCATGGCATCTGGACTCCCAACCGTCGCCTGCATGTCATGCTCAACCCCGGAGTACCGATTCCAACAGTGAGCGGTGTTCACCTTCACCGACTACCGGAACCGACACACCGGCCGCTGGCCTCCGTGCTGGACTGCCTCCGGGCGAGCGTCCTCCGGCACGACACGGAGACGGCGCTGACGGTGATTGAGTCCGCTGTGAACGTGGGGCTGATCCGGGAATCAGATGCCCGCGATCTCATCTGCGCCGCCCCGGCGTCCAAGCGCAACGCGTTGTCTCATTTCACCCTGGGTGCCGGCTCCGGAAGCGAAACACGAGTCCGCTACTTCTTGCAGCAGCGGCGCTTCGCAGTGCGAACGCAGGTGTCGATTACCGGTGTGGGGCGGGTGGACCTGCTGGTCGGAGAGTCCTTGATCGTGGAATGCGACAGCGAACAGCATCACGCACCGGCGGAGCGTTACCGCATGGACCGGATCAGGGATATGGCCTCCCGCGATCTGGGATACACCACTGTCCGGCTGAGCTATGACCAGATCTGGTACTCGTGGGCGCTGACCCAACGCAGTTTGTTGGCCGAACTGGCCACGGGGAGGCACCGGCGGCCGCCTGTTCCGCGGATGTGAGCCACCAACCTTATGGATGGGTGGAGACAGCTCACTCACGGGCCTGTCTCCACCCATCCATAAGGTTGGTTTCACCGTCACATGGTCTGGGCCTGGATGGCGGTGATCGCCACGGTGTTGACGATGTCCTCGACCGTGCAGCCGCGGGACAGGTCGTTGACCGGCTTCCGCAGGCCCTGCAGGACCGGCCCGACGGCCACCGCACCGGCGGACTGCTGGACCGCCTTGTAGGTGTTGTTGCCCGTGTTCAGGTCCGGGAACACGAAGACCGTCGCCTGGCCGGCCACCGAGGAACCCGGCAGCTTGGACTTGGCGATCGAGGCATCCACCGCGGCGTCGTACTGAATGGGGCCTTCGACCGCGAAGTCGGGGTTGGAAGCCTGGACGAGCTCCGTGGCCTCCCGCACGCGTTCGACGTCCTCGCCCGAACCGGAGCCGCCGGTCGAGTAGGACAGCATGGCCACCCGCGGGTCGACGCCGAAGGCGCGGGCCGTGGCGGCCGATGCCGTGGCGATGTCCGCCAGTTGTTCGGCGTTCGGGTTCGGGTTGACCGCGCAGTCGCCGTAGACCAGGACACGGTCCTCCAGGCACATGAAGAACACGGAGGAGACGATCTTGACGCCCTCGGCCGTCTTCACGAACTCCAGGGCCGGGCGGATGGTGTTCGCCGTGGTGTGTGCGGCGCCGGAGACCATGCCGTCCACGTCGCCGAGCTGGACCATCATGGTGCCGAAGTAGGAGCCGTCCCGCATGCGGTCCACGGCCACGTCCTTGGTCACGCCCTTGTGCTTGCGGTACTCGACGTAGGCATCCGCGTAACGGTCGATCAGGGCCGTGTCGTTGCGGTAATCGACCAGGTCCAGGCCGTCGTCGTCGAAATTGAGGTTGATGCCTTCGGAGTCGCAGAGCCGCCGGACGTCCTCCGGGTCCCCCAGGATGGTGAGGTCGCAGAAGTTGCGGCGGTGGATGATTTCCGCGGCACGCAAGATGCGGGGATCCTCGCCTTCGGGCAGAACGATGTTCTTGCGGTCGGACCGCGCGGATTCCACCAGGTCGTGCAGGAAGCGCAACGGGGTGCGGCGGACCGGGCGCTCGAGCTCCAGGCGGGCGACCAATTCCTTCGAGTCGATCCGACGTGCCCATTCGCCCAGTGCTGCGGCTGCTTTGCGAGGGCTACGGCTGCTCAACCGTCCGCGCGCGCGGGACACACGCGTTGCCGCCTTGTAGGTGTCGTGCGGCGTAGTGAGGACGGGGAACGGGGCGGAGCGCAGGAAGGACTGAACCAGTTCGCCCGGCACCAGGTCGCCGGTCAGCAGCATTCCACCGGGAGTGGGGCGACCCGGGGAGAGCGCGGAGGCCAGGCAGGACATCACGACGTCGGAGCGGTCGCCGGGGACGATGACCAGCTCGCCCTCCGTGAGCTGGTCCAGGAAGTGTTCGACCGTCATGGCCGCGATCTTGACGCCCTTGATGTCGCGGTCGAGCGGGACGGAGGTCAGTTCCGCGCCGAAACCTGCGGAGTCGACCAGTTCCTCCACGGTGGGGTTGGCGACGGCCGGGAGCTCGGGGATCACGTAGACGGGCAGGTGGTGGGCGCCGCGCGGGGCGTCCTGCGCCACCTGGTCCACCCATTCCTCCGGGCACCGGTTGACCATGATGGCGAAGATGTCGCACTTGGACTCGCGGAGTTCCGTGCGGGAGACCTCGATGGCGTTGAGCAGCTGGTCCGGGCTCTCCACCTGGTTGCCACCGATCACGGCCAGAACGGAGCACCCCATGTTGTTGGCCAGTCGGGCGTTGAGGTCGAACTCCGCGATGGCCGCGTTGTGGGCGATCATGTCCGTGCCGTCCACCACGACGACGTCGCAGTGCGTGGCCATCTCCGTGTAGATCGCCACCGCCTGGGAGTCCAGGTCGTCGTAGTTGCCGGAAGCCAGGACCGCGCGGGTGTCACTCAGTGACATGGCGCCGCGGCAGCGCTCCGGGGACAACTCGTAGGTCTCGGCCATGAGCTGCAGCAGAGGGTCCTCTTCGGGGGTGTCGCCCATGAAGACGGGGCGGAAGAAGCCCACTCGGTCGGAGTTCTTGAACAGGGTGTCCATGAGTCCCAGTGCCACCAGCGACTTGCCCGAAAGGGGCGTCATGGCGCTGAGATAGATGCCGTTGGTCACGCGAGTGCTCCTCGTCCGCCAGGGTTCAGGGGTCCGCCCGCCAGCCTATCCGGGTGGCTCGGGAGGGCACGTCCTGTTGCCTTCATTCGCCGTGGTGGAAGGATGGTCCCATGATCGTCGCATTCTCCGTTTCGCCCATGGGCGGGGACAACCCCGATGCCTCCGTGCACGACGCCGTTGCCGCCGCCGTCCAGATCGTCCGTGAGTCAGGGCTCCCGCACCAGACGGATTCCATGTTCACCTCCATCGAAGGTGAATGGGATGAAGTCATGGACGTGGTCAAGCGCGCCACCGCGGAGGTCGGCCGGTTCGGACCTCGAGTGTCCCTGGTGCTCAAGGCCGACATCCGCCCCGGTCACACCGGTGAGATGACCGGCAAGCTCGAACGCCTGGAAGCGGCCATCGGGCGACAGGCGATCGAGGCCCGGGAGGCCCCCGGAGCGATCGAGAGTTGATCGGACACCGCCGCACGCCCGCTCCCTCGGCGCACCGCTGATGGGTCGTCAACGCAAGGGCCGCCCGTCAGCTCCCTCCGGTACCTCCGAAGGGCCGCGCCCCGGCACCTGGCAGATCAGCACGGGCACGGTCGAACTGGTCCCCGACGACCTCACTCCCGGGGCGTGGACCGTCATGATCAACGGGGTGCCCTCCTCACACGTGGATCCCGCCCGGCCGGACCGCCTGGATTTCGAGTACATGCGCTGGATGGCCGCCGTGCTGCGGATGCACGTCCCCGTCCACCTGGACTCCGAACGCCTGCGCGTCCTGCACCTGGGTGGTGGCGCGTGCTCCATGGCGCGGTGGACGGCGCAGGAGTGGCCCGCCGCCCGGCAGGTGGTCGTCGAACTGGACACGCGCCTGGTGGAACTGGTCCGGGAATGGTTCGACCTGCCGCGGGCGCCACTGCTGCGCATCCGGGCGGGAGAGGCCCGGGCGGTCACCGAGTCCCTGAACGAATCCACCCGGGACGTTGTCATCCGGGACGTTTTCGCCGGATCGGAGACGCCGGTCCCGCTGACCACTGTGGAGTCCACCCGGGCCGTGGACCGGGTCCTGGCCCCGGGTGGCATGTACCTGCTGAACGTCGGGGACCACCCCCAACTCAACGGCGTCCGCGCTGAGATCGCGGGCCTGCGCTCGGTCTTCGAGCACGTGGCGGCGGTGGCGGACCCCGCCATGTTCAAGGGACGACGACGCGGAAACGTGGTCCTGGCGGCCTCCCACAGCCCGCTGCCCGCAGCCGGCTCGCCCGAAGCCGCCGAGATGACGCGCTCGCTGCTGGTCGACCCCGTCCCCGCCCAGTACAAGGACTCCGACTGGACCGCAACGTTCGCGGCAACGGTGCCCGCCCGGCGGGACCCGTCGCCGTCGTGAAAAAACGTTGACCACGCAACGGCGCCTCCCACCCGCTGTGGGAGGCACCGTTGCGTGGTCAAAGGTGGCGGGGCGGTGGCCGCTCAGGCCATCCAGCCCTCGATGACTCCCACGCCGAAGAACACCACGAAGGCCAGGCCGACGATCCACATGAGCGGGTGGATCTCCTTGGCGCGGCCCTGGACCACGCGGATGAAGACGTAGGACACGAAGCCCGCGCCGATGCCGTCGGCGATGGAGTAGGTGAAGGGCATGACCACGAAGGTCAGGAAGGACGGGACCGAGACGCCCCAGTCCTCCCAGTCGATGTGCACCACGTTCTTGGCCATCAGGAAGCCGACCACAACCATGGCGGGGGCCACGGCCTCGAACGGGACCAGCTGCACCAGGGGCGTGATGAACATGGCCAGCAGGAACAGGCCGCCGGTCACGACGTTCGCCAGGCCCGTGCGGGCACCTTCGGCGATACCGGTGGAGGACTCCACGTAGATCTGGTTGGAGGACACCGAGCCCAGGCCACCGGCCACGGCACCCGCGGCGTCCACCAGCAGCACACGGTCCACGTTCTCGATCTGACCGTCCTTGACCATCCCGGCCTGGTGGGACAGACCGACCATGGTGCCCATCGCGTCGAAGAAGATCGAGAGCAGGATGGTGAAGATCAACAGGGTGGCCGTCATGCCGCCCAGCTGGGTCACGGCCTGGATCGGGTGCGCGTCACCGAACAGGGAGAGGTCCGGGAGGGACAGCAGGCCCGTGGGGGTCTCCGGAACCACGAGGGACCAGCCCGTGGGGGAGTCCACGGAGGAACCGGAGGGAACCACGGCTTCCAGGATGTGGGCCAGCACGGTCCCCGCGACGACGGCGATGAGGATGCCGCCCTTCACGTTGCGAACCATCAGGGCCACCATCAGCAGGAGCGTGAACACGAAGGTGAACGTGGGCCAGCCGATCAGGTGCCCGCCGATGCCCAGGCTCACCGGGACGGTGGTGTGGGCGTCATCGGGCATGCGGCGCACGAAGCCCGCGTTGACGAACCCGATCAGGGCGATGAACAGGCCGATGCCCACCACGATCGCGGTCTTGAGCGATGCCGGAACGGCATTGAACACGGCCGTACGGAAGCCCGTGAGCACCAGGACGAACATGACCAGACCGCCCCACACCACCAGGCCCATGACCTGCGGCCAGGTCAGCTCGGGTGTGGTGGCGACGGTGACCGCCAGGAAGGCGTTGACGCCCAGGCCGGTGGCGATGGCGAACGGTGCCTTGGCCACCAGGCCCATCAGGATGGTCATGACGCCGGCGATCAGGGCCGTCATGGCAGCCACCCGGTCCACGCCCAGAGTGTTGCCCGCGGCATCGGGGCCCAGGCCCAGGACCAGCGGGTTGAGCACCACGATGTAGCTCATGGCGATGAACGTGGCGATGCCACCGCGGACCTCGCGGTTCACGGACGAACCGCGTTCGGTGATCTTGAAATACCGGTCCAGGAAACCGCCGCTGGGTGCGGGCGTGGTGGTTTCGGCGCTGGACTCGGAAGCTGTGTGCGACATGGTGGAGGGCTCCGAGGGCTTGAGCTGAAGGAACGCGAACTCGCAGAATCCTACGCCGGGGCCGTTATCCAATTGTGTCCTGGGTGGCTGAGGTCACGACCGTGACGGGAACGCACCGTTGGCCCCGGGTGGAATTCGCCCTACCGTGAGAACAGGACGCGGCGGGCCGCCGCCGTCGTCAGCGGTGCAGAATCGCCTTCGAGAGGTGGAGACATGGAAGCCCCACGCACGCAACGACTCATGGGTACGAACACGTGGCTGACCGACATGGACGGCGTCCTGGTCCGGGAGGAATCCATGATCCCCGGCGCCGCGCGGTTGCTGGAACTGTGGCGCGAACGCGGGCAGCGGTTCCTGGTGCTGACCAACAACTCGATGTACACGCCGCGGGACCTGTCCGCCCGCCTCGCCCGATCCGGGCTGGAGGTCAAGGAGAGCGAACTGTGGACCTCGGCCCTTGCCACCGCCGAGTTCCTGCGTGACCAGGGTGCGGGCCACAGGGCGTACGTGATCGGTGAGGCGGGTTTGACGACGGCGATGCACGAAGCCGGGTTCGTGCTCACCGACACCGACTGTGACTACGTGGTGCTGGGGGAGACCCGGACGTATTCGTTCGAGGCGATCACCAAGGCCATCCGGCTGATCGGCGCCGGTGCCCGGTTCATCGCGACCAACCCGGACACCACGGGCCCTTCACCGGAGGGTCCGCTGCCCGCAACCGGGTCCGTGGCCGCGCTGATCTCAGCGGCGACCAATCGCCAGCCGTACGTGGTGGGGAAGCCGAACCCGATGATGTTCCGGTCCGCGCTGAACCAGATCGGGGCGCATTCGGAGACCACTGCGATGCTCGGCGACCGGATGGACACGGACATCATCGCGGGCATGGAGGCCGGCCTGGCCACGCTGTTGGTGCTGAGCGGGGTGACCAAGCGCGAACAGGTCGAGCAGTACCCGTTCCGTCCCAGTGCCGTGATGGAGTCCGTGCAGGACCTGGTCAACCTGTTGGAGCTGCCGGGCCCGGACGGCTCCGTGGACGGCTGACGGGCAACGATCATCCTCTGGGATGACGGTGCCTTGAGGAGGATGAGTCTCCCGGTGGATGTGGGGGCAAGGGGTTTCTTCCTACCGTCGGGAGTATGGTCCTCGTTTCCATCGTTCTAGCCGTCCTGGCCGCCGTGACCCTGGCGGTCGGAACGCATGTTCAGCACCACGCGGTGCGGAGCAAAGGTGCCGCCGCTGATCCTGGCGATCCGTCGTCGCCTCGGGGGAATTCCGGGGTGTTGGTCCTGCAGCCGCTGTGGCTGCTCGGGCTGGGGTTGCTGGTGCTGGAAACCGGGCTGAACGTCGCGGCGCTGGGGCTGGGTCCCGTGGCGCTGGTCCAACCGATCGGAACGGTCTCCCTGGTGATCGCGGTGCTGATCAGCGTCAAGGTGTTCGGCCAGCGGATCACGATGCCGCTGGTGGCCAGCATCGCCCTGACCCTGGTCAGCGTGGCCGGTTTCGTGGGGATCTCCGCGCGCTACGCAACCACCGGACCGCTGCTGCCCGGATCGGTGACTTGGCTCAACGGCATGCTCCTGCTGGCCAGCGTGGCCGGTGCGGTGTTGGCCGCCATGCGGGCCGGGCACCTGGTGCTCGTGGGGGTGGCCGGGTTGGCCTTCGGCACGGTTGCCGCCAGCGCACACGTGGTGACGACGGCGGTCATCGGAACCGTGCGCGCCGGAACCGGGGTGGCGGGCGTCGTCGATCTCCTGGCGCACGGTGTGCCGATCACGATGATCGGGATGGCCGTGGCCTCCGCGGTGGGGATGTGGGCGGTGCAGGTCGCCTATGCCTCCGGCCCGCCCGAGACCGTGTTGGCGGGGCTCACGGTGTCGGATCCCATGATGGCCGTGAGCATCGGTGCGTTGGTCCTGGGTGAGTACCGGAGTCTGACCGCCGTGGCCATGCTGGGCCTGGTCGTCACCGGCGCTGCGGCGGTGACGGGGGTGGTGCTGTTGGCGCGTTTTCACCCGTGCGGGCAGGCGCAGCCTGTTGGCCGGACCGAGACCTGGCCAACCACCACGTCACACGGAGATGAGGCTTCCGTCCAGGTAGAACCAGGTGCCGTCGACGCGGCGGAAACGGGAGTTCTCACGCTGGGTGCCGCGCGGGGCGTCTGAGCCCGGGGCGGGCTTGTAGTGGGCGGTGAAGTCCACGGTGCCCCAGTCCTCGAACGGACCGCCACCCGTGGTGCCGTTGATGTCCAGGCGGTACCAGCGCAGGTCGGGGTCCAAGCCGATCTCGGTGGGACGCGTCGACGGGTCCCAGGTGCGGAGCAGATAGGCCTCGTCGCCGATGGCGAAGGCCGCGAAGCGGGAACGCATGAGTGCCTCGGCGGTTGCCGCGGACTTGCCGTTGTGGAGCGGACCGCAGCAGGTCCCGTAGACGTCGCCGGAACCGCACGGGCAACGTGCTTCTCGGTCGTAAGGTGCGGCGTTCACGGCGGTGGTGCTCGAATCTTGGCTCGTGGTTGTGACAGTCATGGTGCTGGATACTGTGGCACAACTACGGGCACAGTGCCGTGAGGTCTGCCTCATGCCGCCTGATTCCGCCCTCATTCCCGCCGAGTTCGGGGTTGTGCCGCCTATTCGCCCGAATAGGCGGCACAACCCCGAACTCGGCGCATGGGGGGAGGGTTAGGCGGGAGGGGGCCAGGTGATCAGGCCCCGTTGGGTGAAGGCCTCCAGCCAGCCGCGCATGGGCCACCAGCCCCACCGTTGACGGAAGAGTTCGGCGTTGCGGAGCACCGCATCCACGTGTTCAACAGGTGGCGAGGACACCGCATGCCACTGGTGATAGGCGTGGGCTCCGCCCACCCACACCATCGGGATGCCTTCTTGCCGCAGCAGCATGGCGAAGTCCGTGTCCTCGCCGCCGTAACCCGTGTACCGCTCGCAGAAACCGCCCGTCTCCCGTCGTAATCGCTTCCAGAGGTTCGCGGAAACGGCGAAGGAGAGGGACCAGAACAGTTCGTACTCTGCTGCCGTGGCAGGTTGCAGGTGCCCGGTCGGCGGGTTGGGGCGGGCGGGGTGCGGGGACGTCATGCGGGACAGGTCGGAGAGTTCCACGGGGCCCGTGTGGGCCGCGGGTTCAGGGAGGTACGTCACGGGCCCGCAGACAACGGCGCTTGGGTGCTCTCTCACAGCCAGCTCGTACAGCCGCCCTAGATCAGGTCCCGGTACGCAATCCGCGTCCAGGAAGACCAGGTGGTCCGCACCCGCCTCCACGGCGGCGTCCCCGCCTGCATTGCGGGCGGCCGACAGGTTCACGTCTCCTGAACCAGTGTGGTCCACGACCGATGACCCACGGATGGGGAAGTCTGCGGCCCCGATCTGCACCGTGTGATGGACGGCCTCCGGCATCCACCGCCGCACGCCGTCGAGCTGGCGCAGCAGGTGGCCCCGTCGGTCGACCGAGCACACCGTGATCACGTGGGTCGCCGTCGTCATGTGCCCACCCCCAGGATCACGGCGGCCGCCCGCCGCGCCGCGCCCTCCGTCTGCCAAAGGTCCCACTCGGGGGCCTGCCTGCGGGCCTCAGCGATGATTCCGGGCCACCGCCCGGGCTCGGGCATGCGGGTCGGGACGCCGTCGGGCAGGACCGCCAGCCCTGCATCGGCCAGCACGGTGGCGGTGGCCCGTTGTTCGTCGAACGGCCGGTCCTGCGGGACCACCACGATCGATTTCCGCAGCGCCGCGAGGTCCGCGATCGAGTTCTGCCCTGCGGCGGTCACCACGACGTCGGCGGTCCGTAGCGCGGGCATGGGGTCGGCCACCCAATGGCTCCCGCCGATCAGAGTGCAGGTAGCCCCTGACTCATGGAGCGCGGCGGCGACGTCGTGCCAGTAGGCCTCCGGGGCGTCGGTCCCACCGGCACCCAGCAGGATCACAACCGCGCAATCACCTGCATCCGTCGGGCTGTTCCCGGCGTCGTCGTCCATGGGTGTCGAGGGCGCTGGCGGGGGTGCGGCGAGGGCGCCGTCCCATCGGGTGATGCCGCCGACGGCGTGCACCCGGTCGGCCACGGGGCCCAGGTGTCGCGGGAGCTCCACCCAGTCGGGCCAGGCGGCGATGATCGCGTCGGCCAGCCTGTACCCCAATGCGTGGGGCCCGTCCGGACGGTCACCGGGCATGGCCTGCACGGTGACCGGCACCCCCATCGACCGGATGAACACGGCCATCTCCACGGACACGTCGACGTGCACCACGGACGGCCGGGTGTCCCGGATCCAGTCGGCCACCCGGGCCATGCGATCGGCCAAGCCGACGTGATGCGGCGGTGCCCAGTGGAAGGCCCCGTGGGCGGTGAGGCGGTCAGGTTCACAGCCGGGGTCCGCGGGAGCGTCAAGGGGGAGAACGACGTCGGCCCGCGGGTTCGAGGACAACACCGCGGTCTCCACGGAGGAACCCATTGCGCGTTCGATCGCGCGGCAGCGCGTCAGGTGTCCCGCGCCGTGGTGGTGGGCGTAGAAGCCGATCACGACGTCAGCACCCCCTGGAAATGGTGCAGGTACCGGTCCAGCATGATGTCCAGGTCGAATCGCTCGGTGGCGATCACCCGGGCCTCGGTCCGCGGTTGCCGCAGCGCGGCCTCGGTGGCCCGCACCAGGTCCTCCGGGGAACCGGGAACCGCCAGGTGGTCGGGGACGTCGTCGAGAACCTCGGTGACCCCGCCCCGGCTGATGGCCGCCACCGGGGTCCCGCAGGCCATGGCCTCGATGCTGACCAGCCCGAACGGCTCGTCCCACGCCGGTGTCACCAGAGCGACGTCGGCCAGGCCCACCTGCCGGACGATCTCCGCCGGTGTCAAGGAACCCAACCACCGCACGTCGGGCCCCAGGAGGGGACGGATCTCCGAATGGAAGTAGGCGGGGTCGGCGTTACGGCCGATCAGGGTGAGCGGGAGCCCCAGTCGGCGGCAGGTTTCAATGGCCAGGTGCGGCGCCTTCTCCCGGGTGAGTCGACCGAACCACACGGCGCCCTGACCGCCCGGGCCGGGCCTCCACAGCCGGGTGTCCACGCCGTTGTGAACCACGGCGGGTGGGGTCGGAAGGGTCCACTGTACGGCCGTGAAGCGACTCACCGCCGTGAACCTCCCCGCCCCGGAGCCGGCGGCATCGATGGCTTTCTGCAACGGTTCCTGCGGGGGCACGTGCAGCGTGGTGATCATCGGCGGGCTGCCCAGAGGGTCCAGCTGCAGCATGGCCGGGTGTGAACTGTTGTTGTGGATGACGTCGTAGTCCGAGTTCTCCAGGTGACGGCGGACCCGCACGTAGGCCTGTGTCTCGGTCTCGTCGGCACCCGGAGGGTAGGCGTCATCCCTTGCCAGGTCCTCGAATCCCGTCCAGTCGATGCCCGGGAACTCGAGCGCGGGCTGATGTCCGATGGACCCGCGGGCCGCGAACAGGTCCACGGTCATCCCGCGGCGGCGGAGGCCCGCAACCAGGTGATTCACGAAGACCTCCAGCCCGCCCCCGAAAGGTGGGGCGATGGGCAGGCGGGAGGGCCCGACGACGGCGATCTTCACGCGACCACCTCCGCCGAACGGCCACGGAGAACGTTGGTCAGCAGGTCACGGTGAGCGGTGACCACAGCTCGTTGTTGAGCCAGGCGGTCGCCGCGATAGGGAAGGGCTGGACGGGAACCGTCATCCGCCGTCGTGTTCAGCACCCGGAGAGCAGAGCGAGCGGCGTCCGTGCCGTCGACGGTGCGGTAGACCTGGACCGCGTCGGGACGGTCCGCCTGATCCGCGTAATGGCCGCAATCCGGTGCGACGACGCCGACCCCCAGGTCCCGGCACAGCTCCAGCCACCCCGAGTGGGTCCCGTGTGTGTACGGGAGGACCACGGCGTCCAGCGCCATGATCCGGAGGGCGAGGTCGCGGTCGTCGAGGCGGTCGTGCAGCTGGAGGGTGCCACCGGTGACCGGTTCCCCGTGGGGGTGAAAACCGTTCCGGAGGGTCTGGACGAGCGGGTGGTCGGCCGCCGTGCGGTGCGCGAAGACCCGCAGGTCCACCGGGTTCGTCGCTGTGGTGAGGGCGCGCGCCAGGGCTCTGTAGAAACCGGGTGTCCGGACGGTGTTGACCCGGACGTCCTTGAGGAAGATCCCCACTGTCCTGCTGGTGACGGGACTCCGGCGGGCCACGGCGGCATGCAGTTCGTGAGCCGTCTGCGGTGCCAGTACGAAGGGGTGCGGGACCACGACGGCTTCCCGCCCGTACCCGGACCGGATCGCGTCGGCAGCCGAGCCGGTCAGCGTCAGAACGGCGTCCGCAGCTCGGAGCAGGATGCGCAAGCGCGCGTGGTGTTCCTCTTGCCGATCTTGTGGCAGGTGGGGATTCTCCAGGTCGTGAACCGTGACGAGCAGCCGGATCCCCAGGTCGGCGCAGGCGTCCACGAACTCCTGCACCTGAACCGTCGTGCGGTGTTCGAAGCCGAAATGGACGTGGATGACGTCCGGCCGGGAGTCGAGTCCCCGTAGTTCGTCCGCTTCGAGAAACGGGTGGGGCTGCCATTGGGTGGATGCCGAGGTTTGCGTGGGGTCCAGGATGCGCAGGTCTTCGCCGGGAGGCAGAACCGCGCGGACGTAGGGATGGTCGGCCGGGACGGGGGCCACCCTGACGGCGCGACGGGTATTGACCGTGGTGGGGCTCATCTGACATCCCTCCCGGAGGCTTCTCGGGCGAGGACCGACCCGTCCGCGCGTCGTTGACCTGGCTGATCTGGCGATGGGCGGCCCAATAATCACCAGCCTGACTAACAGTACACTTATGGATTTACGGGAGGGGTTCGATGAGTGGTTCACCGCAAGGGCCGACGGCGGCCGTGACCCGTCACCCTTCTGGCCGGGGCGAACGCGTGCTGACGCAGGGGGCCGTTGTTCGTCATGCGGTCCTCGGACCGACCCGTCACGGGGTGACTCGGTACGCGCGAAACCTCCTGGCGGCGGCGCGGGAAGGGGAGGCCGACCGCGGAAGATCGGGTCCGGGGTTGCGCCACGTCGAACTCGAATCCGGCCGTGGCGGGGGCACGGATCTGCTCCATGTCCCGTTCACCGATCGGATCTTCGGACCGACGCCGGACGAGGCGACGCGTGCCGTGCGAGACCTGCTGGCCCGCGAGGCACCGCGCGTCTGGGTCCTGAATCTCCATGACGTCCCCCAGCCGGACGAGGGCGCCGATCGGTATGCCCGCCGTGCGGCCGCTTACGCGCGGTTGGTCGCGCAGGCGGACGTCGTGGTGACGAACTCCGAACACGAGGCCCGGGGCGTGCAGGACCTGCCCGGGTGCCACGGCGCGCCCGTGCACGTGATCCCGCTGCCCCTGGAACCTGTCACCGCGCGTCGAACTCCGTCCGAGCCGACTCACCAGGGGCGGCAGTCTGTGGCGCAGCAGTCCTCGACCATCGGACTGCTCGGGTTCGTCCACCCGGGCAAGGGCTACGAGCGTGTGATCGATGCGGCGCCGGCCGGAACGTGTGTCCGTGCGATCGGTCAGGTCGCGGAGGGCCATCACGACTACGCGCGGGCACTGACGGAACGCGCTCGGCACTGCGGGGTGGATGTGCAGGTCACGGGCTATGTCCCGGAGGATGCGCTGGCGGCGGAGCTGGACGCCGTGGATGTTCCCGTCTGTCCCCACCTGCACGTGTCGGCATCGGGCTCCCTGAACACCTGGATCGCCCACGGGCGCATTCCCCTGGTGGTCGACGGCCCGTACATGCGCGAAGTCGCGCGGCGGTGGCCCGGAACCCTTGAAGTGGCCTCCCAACAGGATTTCCGTACGGCCCTGCTTGACACTCTCGGCCACCCGTCCCGGACACGAGCGGTGAGACCGCCGCCGTCCTGGGGGTGGAGCCAGGTGGCCGCCGCCTACTCGGCGTTGTGGACGGAGGCCTTGTCATGATGCCGACCGTGTCCGTGGTGGTGCCGTACTACTGCAACCAGGAGGGCCTGAATGCTGTCCTGACGGGCCTCACCCGACAGGATTACGCGGGGCCCATCCAGGTGGTCGTCGCCGACGACGGCTCACCCGCGGCCCCGTCGGTGGGCACCCACGACGGCATGGACATCACCGTTGTCCGCCAGGCGGATCACGGTTTCCGCGCCGCGGCAGCACGGAACCTGGGCGCCGCTGCGGCCACGGGTGAGGTTCTTGCGTTCCTGGACGGAGACACGGTTCCCCGGCCGGGCTACCTCACCGCCGTCGTCGCCGCGTTGCAGGCCGAACCCGGGGTGCTGGTGGTCGGGTCCAGGACCCACGTGGACGTCTCGGTCGAACTGCCCCGTGACTTGGGGGAACCCGAATGGCTGGCCGCCGCCTGGGTCGCCACGGAGGACCTGCGGCATGTGGACCACACGGGGTTCCGCTACGTCATCTCCGCCGTCCTGTCCTGCCGGAGAGAGGTGTTCGAGACCGTGGGTGGATTTGACGCTTCGATGGCCGGTTACGGCGGAGAGGACTGGGAGTTCGCCTGGCGAGCTCACCAAGCCGGTCACGACCTGCGGCACCAACCGGGCGCGGTGGCCGAACACCGCGGGGCCGACTGGGGCGCACGGAGCCTGACCGAACCGGATCTCGCGCGGCGGGAGAAGAACGCGGAGTCCCTGCGGTTGGCCACCCGGATCACACATCCCACCATGCGCAAGGCGGGGGTCGTGTACCCGGTCCCGGACATCTCCGTGCAGTGGAACCCCTCGGGCCCGCCCGACGTGATGGACGACGACGGCACCGTGGCGCTCGCCGTCGGAGACCTGCTGGCAGCCGGAGACGTGCACGTGACCTTTCCACGCACGCGCGGAGATGACGTCTCCGAGCAGTGGTCTGCCGCCGGCCCACCTGCGCTGTTCGACGCAGACCCCCGCGTGCACAGGGTGACCGCCCCGTGGGAATCGGCCGAAGGGAACAGAGTCCAGCCGCGGTTCGACGTCGAAGTCCGGCACCCTTGCCGGGTGCCGCCCGGTGAACTGCAGGCGGCCTGCGAAGCCATCGCCGCATCCGACGAGCTGGGCGAGATCGTCGACCGGACGGGACGGGTCCTGTTCACGGTGACTCCGCGCAGGGCCAAGGCGCGCGGGGTCACCGACGTCCACCGGCTGATCCGCTCCTGGACCGCGCTGGCGGCAGACGTGCGCCTGGAAGACGTTTTTCGGGAAGAAGGCACCGCGGGGGCGCAATGAACGAGCGGGCAGGGCCATGCGGCTGCTCTGGTTGCGTAGCTCACTTATTACCTAGAGTTGGATCTTGAACAGACCGAGGGGGAACATGCGGATTCCGCGGACATTGGTACTCGTCCTGGCCGGTGGCAAGGGCTCACGCATGGGAGCCCTCACGGAGAAGAAGGTCAAACCGGCACTGCCGCTGGCGGGCTCCTACCGCTTGATCGACGTGTCGATGTCCAACCTGATGCACTCGCACCTCTCGGACGTCTGGGTGGTCGAGCAGTACCTGCCACACAGTCTCAATGCGGCCCTGGACAACGGGCGGCCGTGGGATCTGGACCGAACGCACGGTGGGCTCCGGGTGCTGCCGCCCTTTGAAGGTGCCACCGGAGAGGGTTTCGCGCGGGGCAACTCCGACTCGCTCCACCGGCAGCACGACCTGATCCGGGACTTCGGCCCCGACCTGGTGCTGGTGCTCAGCGCGGACCATCTGTACACGATCAACTTCCTGGACGTGATCGACACCCACGAGCGTCACGAGGCGGACCTGACCGTGGTCACCACAGAGATCACCGACGACGCCTCCCGCTACTCCGTGGTCACGGCCGACGACGACGGCGTGGTCACCGGCTTCCAGTACAAACCCGAGGAGCCCGCCGGACAGGTCGTGGCGGGGGAGATGTTCCTCTTCGACGCTGACCACCTCCTGGAGGCGCTGAAGGTCCTCGAGAGTGAGTACGGGGAACTCGAGGACTACGGGCACGACCTGCTGCCGTGGTTCGTGCAGCACCGGCACGTGGTGGAGCACCGAATGTCCGGGTACTGGATCGACCTGGGCACCCTGCAGTCCTACTGGACCGCGCACATGCAGTTGCTGGACGGGGAGGGTGCCACCCTGGACGACCCCGACTGGCCGATCCTCTCCGCCCAGCCCCAGAGGGTCCCCGCACGGGTGGGCAGCACGGCCTCCGTGAGTGACTCGCTGTTGACCGCAGGCTCCCGGGTGCGGGGCCGCGTGGAGCACTCGGTGATCGGCCCCGGCGTCGTCGTGGAGGAGGGCGCAACCGTGGTCAATTCCGTCCTGCTGGACGACGTCCGGGTGGGGCCCGGGGTGGTGCTGGAGAACGTGATCGTAGATGTCGGTGCGCAGATCACCGGAGGCAACCGTAGGGGCAATGCGCAGAGCGTGACGTTGATCGACGACCAGGGGCTGGTGTCCACCAGCGAGCCGTTGGACCCCGCGGAAGCCCTGCCGCGGTGGGTGGACCGGGCACATAAGGGGACTTAGTGTGAAGGCTGGAGCACCCGCGAGGAAGGGAGTGTGTCATGTCGGAACCCCTGGACGGGACCAACGACCGCACCGCTGAAGACAGGCCTGAGGACATCGCCGTGGACACAGGTGAGCAGTCGCCGGAGTCGATCACGATGTCGCCGCAGGAAGAACGGGACGCATCCGAGCAGTCCTCGCTCGAAATGGAGCCCCCGGACGAAGGCGTGGGCGCCATGACCGACAACGAGGGCGAGCCCCCGGCAACGGAGAACTGACCCCCCCCTTTTCCCGCCGAGTTCGGGGTTGTTCCGCCTATTCGCCCGAATAGGCGGAACAACCCCGAACTCGGCGCAGGGGGAGCCGTGGGACTGTGACCGACTGTTACAGAAAACGTGACCGCACCAGGCCTCGGAGCGTTCACTGGGGCGATGACGACTTCCGCCCCCGCGCGACCTCCCCGCGCCCGCAAGCCCAAGCCCGAGGGCCAGTGGAACGTCGACGGCAAGGAACCTCTCAACAGCAACGAAGAGGTCAAGGCCGCCGACGACGGCTTCAACGTCCGTGCCCGCATCGAGCAGACCTACGCCAAGGGCGGCTTCTCCTCCATCGACCCCCAGGACCTGCACGGCCGTTTCCGCTGGTGGGGCCTCTACACCCAGCGCAAGCCCGGGATCGACGGCGGCAAGACCGGCTCCCTGAGCGACGCCGAGATCGAGGACGAGTACTTCATGATGCGCGTCCGCCTGGACGGCGGGACGCTCACCCGGCAGCAGCTCAAGACCCTGGCCACGATCTCCACGGAGTTCGCCCGCGGCACCGCTGACATCACCGACCGCCAGAACATCCAGTACCACTGGATCCGGATCGAGGACGTTCCGGAGATCTGGCGCCGTCTGGAAGAGGCCGGGATGGACACCGTCTCCGCGTGCGGCGACGTGCCCCGCGTGATCCTGGGATCGCCGGTGGCCGGCGTGGCTCAGGACGAGATCATCGACCCCACCCCGGTGCTCGAGCAGATCAAGGCCGAGGTCCGCACGCTCGAGTTCTCCAACCTGCCGCGAAAGTACAAGACCGCTGTGACCGGCTCCCCGGCCCTGGACGTGGTGCACGAGATCAACGACTGCTCGTTCGTGGGTGTGGTGCACCCCGAGCTGGGCCCGGGCTACGACATCTGGGTGGGCGGTGCACTGTCCGTGCAGCCCTTCCTGGGGCAGCGGCTCGGCGCCTTCGTGCGCGAAGACCAGGCGCTGGACGTGTGGCGCGGGGTCACCGGAATCTTCCGTGACTACGGCTACCGCCGCCTGCGCAACCGCGCCCGGCTGAAGTTCCTGGTCAAGGACTGGGGCGTGGAGAAGTTCCGCCAGGTGCTGCAGGACGAGTACCTGGGCTACGAACTGGCCGACGGGCCCGAACCCGCCCAGCCGACCGAACCCGGGGACCACATCGGTGTGCACAAGCAGCAGGACGGCCGGAACTTCATCGGCGTGGCCCCGCGGGCCGGCCGGGTTCCCGGGCAGCTGCTGCACGATCTGGCCGACGTCATGGAACGCTTCGGCTCCGACCGGTTGCGCACCACCCCCCACCAGAAGCTGCTGGTGCTGGACATCGACGACGACGACGTCACCGACGCCGTCGACGCCCTCAACGCCCTGGACCTGCCGACCAAACCCGGCGCGTTCCGGCGGACGACCATGGCCTGCACTGGCATCGAGTTCTGCAAGCTGGCGATCGTCGAGACCAAGGAGGTCGCCTCCGAGGTCATGGACGACCTGGACCGTCGCCTGGAGGACGTGGACCTGCCCGCACCCATCACCCTGCACATCAACGGGTGCCCGAACTCCTGCGCCCGCATCCAGGCCGCGGACATCGGCCTCAAGGGCCAGTTGCTGCCCACCGAGGACGGCGGTCAGAAGCCCGGCTACCAGGTCCACCTGGGCGGCGGGTTCTCGAGCGCCGAACGAGGGATGGACGCGAGTCTGGGCCGCACCGTCCGAGGCCTGAAAGTCTTCCAGGACGAGCTGGCCGACTACGTGGAAAGATTGACCCGGCGCTTCCTGGAACAACGGGAGCCGGACGAGAGCTTCGCTGCATGGAGCATCCGTGCCGAGGAGGACGATCTGAAATGACAACCCCCACCGTTGAAACAACCGCCCGCAACGAAGAACAGTTGCGCGAACTCGCACGCACCGGCGCCCGGGAACTGGGTGCCGAGCTGAGTCCCGAAGGCACCGTGCCCGAGCAGGGCGAAGCCGACCACCTCGCCGCCATCCGCTGGGTGGCCGAGAACTTCCCGCAGGCCAGGATCGCCGTCGCGTGCTCGATGGCCGATGCGGTGCTTCCCGCACTGGTGGCCGACCAGATCCCCGGCGTGGACGTGCTGTTCCTGGAGACCGGTTACCACTTCCCGGAGACCGAGGGCACCAAGGAAGCCGTCAAGTTCATGCTCGACGTGAACGTGGTGGACGTGATGCCCAAGCTGAGCGTGGCGGAGCAGGACGAGCAACACGGGAAGGACCTGTTCTCGACCGATCCCACCGCCTGCTGCCGCATGCGCAAGGTCGAACCGCTCGCCGAAGCCCTCCAGGACTACGACGTCTGGTTCACCGGGGTCCGCCGCGACGAGTCCCCCACCAGGACCAACGCACCCCTGGTGGCCTTCGACGAGACGCACAAGATCGTCAAGGTCAACCCGATGGTCCGCTGGTCCCTGGACGAGCTCACCGACTACTCGAACGCCCACGCCCTGCCGGTGAACCCGTTGCTCTCGGACGGCTTCCTCTCGATCGGCTGCGCACCGTGCACCCGGCGCGTGGCCCCCGGCGAGGACCCCCGCGCGGGACGCTGGTCCGGCACCGACAAGATCGAGTGCGGCATCCACCTCTGACCGGCAACCCCGTACAGGCCCCGTACCGCGGGGCTGCAGCCTCGAGGCAACCCACGAATTCCCACCTGACCCATCGGGCTTAGACGCCAGGAGATCTCATCATGACGCAGACGCCGCAGACGGCCGTGCGTGAACACCCCACGGGGACCGGCGAGCAGTCCGCCCTGGACGCGTTGGAATCGGAGTCCATCCACATCATTCGTGAGGTGGTGGCCGAGTTCGACCGGCCGGCCATGCTGTTCTCCGGAGGCAAGGACTCGGTGGTCATGCTCCACCTGGCCGCCAAGGCCTTCTGGCCCGCCGCGATCCCGTTCCCCGTGCTCCACGTGGACACCGGGCACAACTTCCCGGAGGTCCTGGAGTTCCGCGACCGCACGGTCGAGCGCCTCGGGCTGCGGCTCGTCGTCGCCAGCGTGCAGGACTACATCGACGACGGCCGCCTCACCGAACGCCCCGACGGCACCCGCAACCCCCTGCAGACCGTGCCGCTGTTGGACGCGATCATGGACAACAAGTTCGACGCCGTGTTCGGCGGTGGCCGACGGGACGAGGACAAGGCCCGCGCCAAGGAGCGCATCCTGTCCCTGCGTGACGAGTTCGGCCAGTGGGACCCGCGTAACCAGCGCCCGGAGCTGTGGAACCTCTACAACGGGCGCCACACCGCCGGTCAGCACGTCCGCGCCTTCCCGATCTCCAACTGGACCGAGCTGGACATCTGGCGCTACATCGAACGCGAGAAGATCGATCTGCCGCCCATCTACTTCGCGCACGACCGCGACGTGTTCCGGCGTGACGACATGTGGATGGCCGTGACGCCCGTGTCCCAGCCCAAGGAGACGGAGCCGGTCGAGGTGCAGAAGGTCCGCTACCGCACCGTGGGCGACATGTCCTGCACGGGCGCGGTGCTCTCCGATGCGGATTCCGTGGACCGCGTGGTGGCCGAGGTGGCCGTGTCCACGCTCACGGAACGCGGGGCCACCCGCGCCGATGACCGCCTCTCCGAGGCCGCCATGGAGGATCGCAAGAAGGACGGGTACTTCTAAATGGGCGCCCAGACCCAGCCAACGCACGCCCCAGCAGCTTCGACGGAGACCTCTGTGACGGACACCCCCACGATCGACCCCGGATCGCTGTTCCGCTTCGCCACCGCCGGTTCGGTGGACGACGGCAAGTCCACCCTGGTGGGCCGCCTGTTGCACGACGCCAAGGCGATCCTGGCCGACCAGCTCGAAGCGGTCACCAGGACCTCCGAGGAACGCGGCTTCGGTGGCGGCTCCGGTCGGATCGACCTGGCCCTGCTCACCGACGGCCTGCGCGCCGAGCGGGAGCAGGGCATCACGATCGACGTCGCCTACCGGTACTTCGCCACGGACCGTCGCTCCTTCGTGCTCGCGGACTGCCCGGGGCACGTGCAATACACCAAGAACACCGTCACGGGCGCTTCGACCGCCGACGCCGTCGTGTTGTTGGTCGACGCCCGCCACGGGGTGGTCGAGCAGACCCGCCGCCACCTGGCCGTCACGGCGTTGCTGCGGGTTCCCCACGTGATCGTGGCCGTGAACAAGATCGACCTGGTCGACTACTCGCAGGAGCGGTTCGACCAGATCGCCGCGGACATCACCCGCGTCGCGCACACCTTGGGCGTGGAACAGCTCAAGGTCGTTCCCGTGAGCGCACTCGAAGGTGACAACGTCGTCGATGCCTCCGAGCACACCCCGTGGTACACGGAAGGTTCCTACGACGGCCGCCCCCTGCTGCGGATCCTGGAGGAACTGCCCACGGTGGACGAATCCGGTTCGGGTGAGGCACGGGCCTTCCGGTTCCCCGTGCAGTGGGTCATCCGCCCGCAGGGTGGCGTGGCCCAGGGCGTGGATGCGGAGGCCACCCGCGACTACCGCGGATACGCCGGTCAGATCGCCTCCGGCACGGTGGCCGTCGGTGACAAGGTCGTCGTTCTGCCCTCGGGTCGCACGACGACGGTCACGGGCATCGACGTCGCCGGGACGGCCGCCACGGTGGGCGGGGCGTTCCCCGGGGAACAGCTGCAGGAGGCCGCGGCACCGCGATCGGTGACGCTGCGCCTGGCCGATGAACTCGACGTCGCCCGCGGCGAACTGATCGCAGGCGCCAGCCCCGAACCCCCGGAGGCGGTCCAGGACTTCACCGCCCGACTCGCCTGGCTGGGGGCCAACCCGCTGCAGCCCCGTGCCCGCGTGCTGCTCAAGCACGGCACGGCGACCGTGCAGGCCATGGTCACCTCCGTGGAAGGCCGGGTGGACCTGGACACGATGGAGCTCACGGAGGCCACCGGGCTCGAACTCAACGACCTGGGAACCGTGACCCTGCGAACCGCCTCACCGCTGCCGCTGGACGACTACTCGGACCTTCGCCGGACCGGTGCCTTCCTGCTGATCGATTCCCAGTCCGGGAACACGCTGGCCGCCGGTCTGGTCGGGGAGAGCTGAGTGGCCCCGGACCCCACGCCACCCGCAGACGCCCGGGAAACCCTCCGTACCGAAACCCGCACCGCAGGTGGCAACCAGCGGCGGCCGGGACGCCGTCGTCGGATCGGGTGGCCCGCCGTGCTGACCGGGCTGGCGGTGCTGTGCGTGCTGACCGTGACCGCCACGGTGCTGCGCGCCAACGGGACACTGGACGCCATCGAGGACGCGAACGTCCAGACCTCCGACGCCGAATCGGTCACCCTGGGGTACTTCGGCAACCTGACCCACGGCCCCGCGCTCGCGGGCGTCGAGAAGGGCTACTTCGAGGAGGCCCTGGGGGACACCGAGCTGAAGACCCAGGTGTTCAGCACCGGCCCCACCACCATCGAGGCCATGAACTCCGGTGAGGTGGACATCGCCTTCATGGGGCCCAACCCCGCGATCAACTCCTTCGTGCAGTCCGGGGGCGAATCGGTGACCATCGTGGCGGGAGCGACCTCGGGTGGGGCGCAGTTCGTCGTGTCCGACGACGTCTCCGGCGAGGACGACCTGGCCGGCCGGACGTTCGCGACCCCCGACTTCGGCGGTACCCAGGACGTGGCCCTGCGCGTGTGGCTCGAGGAGCAGGGCTACGAGGTGGACACCGGATCCCCGGATTCCGTCTCGATCACCCCGATGCCCTCCGGGCAGGCCTTGCAGACCTTCCGACAGGGTTCGATCGACGGCTTCTGGGGCCCCCAGCCGTGGGTGACCCGGATGCAACAGGAAGAGGGCGGAAAGGTCCTGGTGGACGAACGCGACCTGTGGCCCGACGGTCGGTACCCCACGACCGTCCTGGCCGTGCGCACCGAATTCCTCAAGGAGCACCCCCAGACCGTGGAGAAGCTGCTGAACGGGATGGAGGACTCGGTGGAGTACCTCAACACCGCGGAGACGACCGAGGCGGTCGAGACCCTCAACGACGGGTTGGAGGGCGCCCAGACCGAACCGCTGGAACCCGAGACCATCGAGGCCTCTCTGGAAGCGATGGAGTGGACCACGGATCCCATGGAATCCGCCTATCCCACCCTGCTCGAGAACGGCGTGAAGGCCGGGACCACGGAGGACGCCTCCCTGGACGGGTTCGTGGACGACACGTACCTCAACACCGTGCGGGAACAGCGCGGACTGGACCCGGTTGGTGGCGACGCCGCGGCGGCCGCCGTGCCGTCGTCGTCGGGAACCCGGAAGGAGGCCGCGTGAACGCCTCAACCGCGATGACCCGGGCAACACCACAGGGGACACCCCGCGAGACGTCCGCGCCGTCGGCCGCTCCGGAGGCCGTCATCCGCCTGGAGAATCTGGGCAAGACCTTCGTGGCCGAGGACGGCCCTGTCCTGCAGAACCTGGACCTGACGATCGAACGAGGTCAGTTCGTGGCGCTGCTGGGTGCCTCCGGCTCCGGCAAAACAACACTGCTCAACGTCGTCGCCGGTCTGGAGGAACCCACCGAGGGTTCGGTGACCGCTCCCGCGCAGGGGGCGGCCATGATGTTCCAGGACTCCGGCCTGTTCCCCTGGCTCACCGCCGGCAAGAACGTGGAACTGGCGCTGGAGCTGGCAGGGGTGGCCAAGGCCGACCGGACCGACCGGGCCCGTGAACTGCTGGAGCTGGTGCGTCTGCCCCACGTGGCGGACAAGCGCCCCCACGAACTCTCGGGTGGCATGCGGCAACGCGTGGGGTTGGCCCGCGCCCTGGCGCAGGAGCGGGAGGTCCTGCTCATGGACGAACCCTTCTCCGCGCTGGACGCCATCACCCGCGACCTGCTGCAGGACGAGGTCCTGCGGATCTGGGAGGTGACCGGGCGGACCATCGTGTTCATCACCCACAACGTTTCGGAGGCCGTGCACCTGGGGCAGCGGGTGCTCCTGCTGTCCTCGCGTCCCGGGCGCATCGTCCAGGAATGGGACACAGGCCCGTGGAAGGACCCCGCCTCCTACGGCTTCGAAGCCGGGGGCCAGTCCCGCGAGGAGACCCTCGACGAACTGACGCGCACCATCACACACCGGCTGAGGGAGGAGATCGGTCGCCATGCCCGCTGACGCTTCTTCCGTCACCCGGACCCGCTCGGACCAGGCCGGACAGAACCCCGACCAGGAACCGCGGGACAACGCAGCCGCCCTGGCGGGTCTGGACGCCCTCCAGGCCGGTGGCGGTCCCCGACGTTCCCGGGGTGAAATCTTCCGCACCCGAGTGGCCCCGCCGCTGATCGCGCTGCTGGCCGCCGTCATGGTGTGGCAACTGGTCGTGGCCCTGGTGGACCCCCGGCCGGACATCATGCCCGGCCCGCTCACGGTGGGCCGCCAGGTGTGGGCCTCCGTCCTGGACGGGAGCCTGCCCGGCGCTCTCGCCACCTCCCTGTGGCGCGGGGTCAGCGGCTTCCTGATCGCCGTCCTGGTGGCCACACCCTTGGCGCTGCTGATCGCCCAGTGGGCCGGTCTGCGCAGCGCCATCGGGCCCCTGATCACGGGCCTCCAGGTGCTGCCGTCCGTGGCCTGGGTCCCCGCCGCGATCGTGTGGTTCGGACTCTCGGACGCCACCGTGTACTTCGTGGTGCTCATGGGCGCGATCCCGTCGATCGTCAACGGCATGCTGTCCGGGATCGACCAGATCCCGCCGCAGTTGCTCAAGGCCGGGCGCGTCCTGGGAGCCGAGGGCTGGAAACTGGCCGCCAAGGTGGTCCTGCCGGCCGCCATGCCGGGCTACGTCGCCGGACTCAAGCAGGGGTGGGCGTTCTCCTGGCGCTCGCTCATGGGCGCGGAACTGATCGCAATCGGCGGATCGATCGGTTTCGGCCTAGGCTCGTTGTTGGCCCAGGGTCGTACGGTCTCCGACATGGCGATCGTGCTCACCGCGGTGCTCAGCATCCTGCTGGTCGGCATCGTGGTGGAACTGCTGTTCTTCAACCCACTCGAAAAGCGCCTTCTGCGCGGCCGGGGGCTCCTGGCCCGTTGAGTGGGTGACAGGCGAACGACGCGCGGCCACGGCCGCCGTCGTCGCCCCATGACTTTGTGAACTGATGTGTAAACCGGCCCCCTCACGGGTGGCCGAGAGGAGAGGAAACCAGTGGTAGAGACCACCCCGGGCAAGCGTCCCCTGCGAGTGGCTGTGATCGGTGCCGGTCCGGCCGGGATCTACACCGCCGATATGCTCACCAAGTCGGATGCGGTGAAGAACGGGGAGATCGAGGTGGCGATCGACCTGTTCGACCGCTACCCCACCCCCTTCGGGCTGATCCGCTACGGCGTGGCCCCCGACCACCCCCGCATCAAGGGCATCGTGAGCGCACTGCGTTCCATCCTGGGGCGCGGTGACATCCGATTCTTCGGCAACGTGGACTACGGAGCGGACCTGACCCTGGGGGATCTCAAGGAGCACTACGACGCCGTCGTCTTCTCCACCGGTGCCGTCAACGACGCCCCGCTGCAGGTCCCCGGCGTGGAACTGGACGGCGTCTACGGCGCTGCCGAGTTCGTGGCCTGGTACGACGGTCACCCTGACTATCCGCGCACCTGGCCGTTGAACGCCGAGAAGGTCGCCGTGATCGGCAACGGCAACGTGGCCCTGGACGTGGCTCGCGTGCTGGCCAAGCACGCCGACGACATGCTCACCACGGAGATCCCGGGCAACGTCTACCAAGGGCTCAAAGCCAACCCGGTCACGGACGTGCACGTGTTCGGCCGCCGCGGCCCCGCGCAGATGAAGTTCACCCCGTTGGAGCTGCGTGAACTGGCGAAGGTCCCGGACGTGGACCTGATCGTGCACGGCGAGGACATTTCCGAGGAGCACGTCGCCGAGGAAGCCGCCGGGGACAACAATCAGGTCAAGGTCATGCTCAAGACCCTGCGCAAGTGGCTCGAGGACGATTCGCCCAAGACGGCCTCCCGCCGCCTGCACCTGCACTTCTTCCAGCGTCCGGAAGAGGTCCTGGGAGAGGACGGCAAGGTGGTCGCCCTGCGCACCGAGCGCACCCGTTTGAACGACGACGGATCCGTCACCCCCACCGGTGAGTACTTCGACCACGAGGTCGGCGCGGTCTACCACGCCATCGGTTACCTGGGCTCACCGCTGGCGGAGATCCCGTTCGACCTGGAGCGGGGCGTGATCCTCAACGAGGAAGGGCGGGTTCTTGACCCCAACGGCGTGGTGCACCCCGGCGTGTACGCGACCGGGTGGATCAAGCGCGGGCCCGTGGGGCTGATCGGGGCCACCAAGTCCGATGCCCTTGAGACCATCACCCACCTGCTCGAGGACGTGCCCACCCTGGTCGGCGCCGAGCAGCCGGAGCAGGACGCCGTGATCGCGTCGATGGAGGCCAAGGGCATCCAGTTCACCACCTGGGACGGGTGGTTGCAGCTGGACGAGTACGAGCAGAGCCTGGGCGCCTCCTCGCACGACGCGGAGGGCAACCCCCGCGAACGGGTCAAGGTCGTGGAGCGCGACGAGATGGTGCGCGTCTCCCGCGCCTGAGCCACCCCTTCTGCGCAACCACCCCTTCTGCGCCGCCCTTAATGCGCCGAGTTCGGGGTTGTTCCGCCTATTCGACCGGATAGGCGGAACAACCCCGAACTCGGCGTGTGGGGTAAGACCTCAGATGCCCAGGAGTCGGCGCACGGGGTCGGTCAGGAAGACGCCGTCCGGATCAAGGTGCTCGCGGATGCGCAGGAAGTCCTCCCAGTGGGTGTACTTGGGGGCCAGGTCCTGGGCGTCAAGTGTGTGCCGGGTGCCCCAGTGGGGCCGGGCTTCATGGGCCATGAACACGGACTGCAGTTCGTCGAAGACCTCCGGGGACCAATTGCGCCAGAACTGCCGCACGGAGATCCACCCGGTGTACCGCCCGTGCGCTGGGGACATCCAGGCCTCCTCCGGCGCGGCGCAACGCACCGCCAACGGGAGACCCAAGTGCGGGGTCGTGCGTTCCAGGAGCTTCCGGACGTCCTTGAATGTGCCCGGGAGGTCTTCGATGGGCACGCCCCATTCCGTTTGTACGAATTTGACCGGCCGGGCCGAGGCGAAGACCTTGTAGGAGAGGTCCGTGAATCGTCGGGAGCTGGCCGCCAGGGTGTCGAGCCGGTTCAATCCCGGTACGGCCTTGGGCGCCCAGCCCGCCAGCCGGTTCAAACCCAGCGGGAGGCCGCGGCGGAGCACGGTGTCATCCATGCGGCGGACGGTCTGCGCCACCTTGGACCCCGGTTTGGACCATTCGTCCGGCAGCCGGTGCAGCCGGGTCAGGATGTGCGAATGTGCGGAGCCGTTCGAGGGAGACCAGAAGAACTCGAAGTGATCGGCCGAAGCCGTGCGCTCACCAAGAGCGTCCACCAACTGGTCAACCGGTTCCTTGAACTCCGCCGAGTGCAGCCGGAACGACGGTTCGCACTGGAAGGTCACGGCGGCGATCACCCCGATCACCCCCAGGCCGGCTCGTGCTGCCTGAAACACCTCGCGGTTCTGGGCTGGTGAGCACTCCAGGAATTCGCCGTCGGCGGTGACCAGGGTGAGGGCACAGACCTGACCGGACAGGGACGCGTAGCCGGTGCCGGTTCCGTGCGTGGCCGTGGAAATCGCGCCAGCGACCGTCTGGTGCAGCACATCGGGCAGGTTGGAGAAGGCCAGCCCCTCACCTTCCAGGATCTTGGCGGCTCGGATCAGCGTGGTCCCGGCCAGGAAGCGCGCCTGGTTGGTGCCCCGGTTGACCTCCAGCAGCCCGGTGAGTTCCGTCAGGTCCAGGCGGACGTCGCGGGGGGACGCCAGTTCGTTGAAGCTGTGCCCCGAACCCGCAGGGCGCAGGCCCAGGCCGGCGTCCCGCGCGGCCACGACGGTCTCGGTCAACTCCTCCATGGTCCGCGGCCGCACGGTCCGGACGTCATCCACCCGGTGTACGCGGTCCCAGGTGCTCCAGGTCTCCGCTTCCACCTCGGACGGCAAGCTGTGCGGCTGGTTCATGGTCGAGCCTCCCCTCCCTGCGGCATGGTCCATTGACGGTGCCGCCACGTCCCATCTTTGCACCCGCCGCACGTGAGATCGCTCAACAACCGCACCTCAGCCCCAACCGAGCTCGTGCAACCGGGATTCGGGGATGCCGAAGAAGTGCGCAATCTCGTGGACCACGGTCACGGTGATCTCGTGCACCAGTTCATCGCGCGTGGAACACATGCGTTCAAGCGGTCCCTGGAAGACGCGGATGGTGTCCGGCAAGGACCCCATCCAGGAGGAGTCGCGTTGGGTCAACGGCACCCCTTCGTAGAGCCCCAGCAGATGGGGGTCCGACGGCGGGGGTTCCTGCTCGATCAGGATCACCACGTTCTCCATCGCCCGGAACAGCTCGTCCGGGATCAGGTCGATGGCGTCGTCGACCGCCACCTCGAACTCCTTGCGCGAAAACCGAATCACACTCTCATTGTGAATGCTGGTACAGTAGGCGATCGTCCGAGAGGACAAGGCCCCCATCGTCTAGCGGCCTAGGACACCGCCCTTTCACGGCGGCGGCACGGGTTCGAATCCCGTTGGGGGTACTCGTTCAACAACCACAAGGGCGTTGAACCTGATCGACGGATTCGCACGCGAACAGCGTGAGGCCACCGCGATTTGCCTTCGGGGACAGTGCTGATGCTAGTATCTGACCTCGTTGGAAACGGCAGGAACCGCGTGAAGACGCGGATTTTGCCACCACACCAGGCCCTGTAGCGCAGTTGGTTAGCGCGCCGCCCTGTCACGGCGGAGGTCGCGGGTTCAAGTCCCGTCAGGGTCGCAAGGACGGCGTCAGCTCAGCTGAGGCCGTCTTGGCATCCCAAGGATGTCTGGCTCTGTAGCTCAGTTGGTAGAGCGTACGACTGAAAATCGTAAGGTCACCGGATCGACGCCGGTCGGAGCCACTGAGACCCCCGCGTAGCTTCTACATCGCGGGGGTTTCTTCGTGCCCGGGGACGTTTCGCGGCAGCCGGACCTCAGCTCGCGTGCTCCAGGTGCGCCAACGGCATCCACCGCGTCATCAGGCGCCGGAAAGCCACACCGGCATCCTCCACGTCGCCGTCTTCGATCATGTGCAGGGCGTCGTCCAGGTCCCGCGGACTCTCGTCTGGCTGGAGGCCGTCGGCGATCGAGCCGTAGTGCAGGCAGATCAATGCCGTGGGGGAGAACGCTCCCGCCCAGCGACTCAACCGGGACAGGTCTTCCCCCAGTTCCTGCAGGTCGTCGTTGCCCGAATGTGCCAGGACCTTCGCTCCCCAGGACGCGCGGCGGGCCGCGACGTCGGCGGGGACCGCCAGGCGGTGGGAGATCTCCCCGTCCTGGTCCAGGGGCGCCCGGTCCTCGTCGGAGAACAGCGCGAACCAGCTGACGGGAACGGTCCAGTCGGACTCCCGCGCGTACAGGGGCAGGAAGTGTTCGGGTTCCGCGGTGCGCCCCTTGTCGCGGATCTCGTCCTCGCTCAGCAGCAGGGTGATCAGCGGATGGGACTTCTGCTGTTCGGGAGGGGCCACCAGCTGCATGGTCCGGCGCAGCCTCTGCGGCGGGTGGTAGACGGGGAAGTCCGCGGCGTCGGACAGGAGTTCACGTCGGCCACGGGGCGCCGTCGAGAACGACAGGGTCCACAGCGCCTCGTTCGTGGGCGGCAGGGCACCGTCCTCCTGTGCGGCCAGGCGGGCCAGTTCCTCCGCAAGCTGGGTGGCCGCGCCGACTTCCGGGGACACCGCCGTGCGGACCAGGGGTGTGTAGACGTCGTCGAGGTCGCGGGCCGCGACGTACACCCGCAGGCTGAAGCGCTGGGACACCCCGGTGGCGCCCCGCCAAGCGGTTCCGGCGTTGAGCAGCGGTGCCATGTGTGGGTCAGTTCCCGACGTCGATGACCACGGGTGCGTGGTCGGAGGCGCCTTTGCCCTTGCGTTCGTCGCGATCGATCACCGCACCCGTGACCTTTGCGGCCAGCGCGGGGGAGCACAACTGGAAGTCGATCTTCATGCCCTCCTTCTTGGGGAAGCGCAGCTGGGTGTAGTCCCAGTAGGTGTAGACGCCGGGGCCCGGGTTGTGCTCCCGAAGCACGTCCACGAAACCGGTCTCCAGGAACGCGTTGAAGGCAGCCCGCTCCGGTTCGGAAACGTGCGTCATGTGGTTGTCCAGGAAGAACTGCATGTCCCACACGTCCTCGTCCCGCGGGGCCACGTTCCAGTCCCCGGCCAGCACGATCTTGGCCTCCGGGTCCTCCGCCAGCCACTGCCGGGCACGCCGGTTGAGGGTGTCCAACCAGTTGAGTTTGTACGGCATGTGCGGGTCTTCCAGCCCGCGCCCGTTGGGCACGTAGAGGGACCACACGCGCACGCCGTTGCAGGTCGCACCGATCGCACGGGCCTCCTGAACGGCCTCCTGGTCGCCCTTGCCGAAGGTGGGCTGGTCGGGGAAGGTGCGTTCGACGTCGTCGAGCCCCACGCGGGAGGCGATGGCCACACCGTTCCACTGGTTCAGCCCGAAGTGGGCCACCTCGTACCCCGAGAACTCGAAGACCTCCCACGGGAAGTTGTCGTCCTTGGCCTTGGTCTCCTGGATCGCCAGAACGTCCACGTCCGATCGGTTGAGCCAGCCCTCCACGCGGTCGGCACGGGCTCGGATCGAATTGACGTTCCAGGTGGCGATCTTCATGGGTTCAACCCTAGGACAGGTTTCCGCAGCGGATCGACGGACGCGGCAGCCTTAACGTTCGTCATCTGCCGACGCTCCACCGCGGCCGCGGCGGCACTCTTTCGGGGACGGTGCCCGTGTGGAGCGACGTAACGGATTCCCGGGCCGCCGGATCCGGGATAATCCAGGAGACGCGGCCGTACCGGCCCGCGGGACGCTCGGGGGAACTCGGCCGGCGGCCACTGGGGGTGGTCGGCGGTGAGTGGGCGTCGGGTCCACGCGTGATCGGCCGCGAGCAGGGGTGCTCGACGTGCCGGTGACGCAAATCAGGTGCCCACAGGCGCCGAGGGGGGGGAAGCATGTCTGCAGGATCGTCGGCGTTGGGGGTCGACGCGGAAGCCGAAGTGCACTCTGCCCGCGAAATGGCGGGCGGGCCGGCGCCCGTTGTCTGGGCTCGTCGGGCCGTGTCAGGAGCGCTCGGGGACGACGGCGACGACGTCGCGCGTTGGGCGTCACGGTGCCGAGTGGCCGTCGTCGATGCGTGGGACCTGGGAACCGCCGAGCGGTTCAAGGCACTCGCCCCGGACACCCGGATCCTGTGCCGCAAGCACCTGACGATGGCCGATCCCGCGGAGACCGGTCCGCGCACTTCCTCCGGGATTTCTTACGCGCGCGCCGAAGCCCACGGCGGATGGTTTGCCACCGACCGCGCCGGTCAACGCATCGGCTGGGACGAAGGCACGGGCCCCGTGCACCTCCGGGTCTGGGATCCCGAGTACCGGGCGGCGTGGGTTGATGCCGTGACGGCCGAGGTCCGGGACTCACCCTTTGACGGCGTCCTGGCCGTGGGCGATCTGGAAGCCACGCCGCCCCTGGATCTTCCGCTGCCGGACCTGGGCTCCAAGGGGCAGCAACGCGAAGCCGTGGACAACCTGATCCACGCCGCGGGGGCCGCACTGGTGGGGGACGGAAAGATCCTGGTGACCGCCTTGGGCGATGCGCGACGGTCGCCGGACCGGTGGTCCGGACTGGCCCGGTGGGGCGGGGTCCTCGAGCCGGGATGGATGAGCACGGTGGGCGGACGTCTGTTGGACCCGGGAACCGCGCGTCAGCAGGCCGATCGACTTTGCCAGGGGGAGGAACATTCTTTGCCGGAGGACGCCGTCGCGATTCTGCGCACCCCCGTCCCCGTCGACCTCGCGGAGGAGGCAGCCGAGGACCTGGTTCGCTACGGATTGGCGGCGTTCTGGGTGTTCGGCGGGGGCCGTGGCCTGTACGCAGCCACCTCACCCGACGGGTCACACAGTCACTGGATCACGGACATGCAATGGGACCTGGGGCTGCCCCTGGAGCCACCGTCCGTCGTCGTGAACCTGTGGTCCAGGACCTTCAGCGCGGGGTGGGTCGCCGTGAACCTTGCCAGCGACGGCCGACGACGACGCCACGTCACCCTGCCGACGGGCTACCTCCTGCCGGACGGCTCCCGACCGCCGGAGCAAGTGGTTCTGGGGCCGCACCAGGGCATGGTGCTGGTCCGCGACCCGGGAACCGTTCAGATCTGAGGGGCTGATTCACCGCCACCAGGTGTCGAGGATGCTGACCGGGGTGGTGCGCTTGTGCCGGGTCGCCGTCCAGCGGGCCTCGATCTTCTCCGCCACGGTGGGGTCGATGTCGCGTCCCTCGAGATAGTCGTCGATGTCGTCGTAGGCGATGCCCAGCTCGGTCTCGTCCGTCTGGCCGGGGGCGCCGTCCAGCAGGTCCGCGGTGGGGACCTTCGACCACACGGATTCGGTGCCGCCCAGGTGCTTGGTCACGGAGCGGATCTGGCGCTTGTCCAATCCGAACAGCGGCAGGACGTCCGCAGCGCCGTCGCCGAACTTGGTGAAGAATCCCGTTACGGACTCCGCGCCGTGATCCGTGCCGATCACCAGGAGTTTGCGCTCGCCGGCCAGGGCGTACTGGGCTACCATGCGGGCGCGAGCCTTCACGTTGCCCTTGTTGTAGTCGGTGATGTCCCGCCCGGTGGCACCGACGAACCCTTCCACCATGCCGTCCACGAACGGTCCGATGTTGAAGGTGACGGTTTCATCCGGCGTGATGAAACCCAGTGCCTTCTGGGCGTCGTCCTCGTCCTGTTGGACGTTGTACGGGAGCCGGACCGCCACGAACACCGCCTCCCGGCCTTCTTCACGCAGGCGTTCCGCCGCCAGCTGCGCCAGCCTGCCTGCCAGGGAGGAGTCCACCCCGCCCGAGATCCCCAGGACGAATCCGCCCGCGCCCGTGGCCTTGGCGTAATCGCACAGGAACTGGACTCGTTCCTCGGCCGCCTGGGCGGGATCGATGACGGGCTGCACGCCCATTTCCTGGACGATGGTGCTCTGCAGTTCACGCATGGGCTCATCGTATCGACGGTATGTTTCCTGCCCGCTACAGAGAGCCAAGTATCCGCAACTGAGGGCAAAAAGGTGGGTTTGGTGCCGCAAGTGCGGATATGGTGCAGCCATGAGTCTTCTTCCGGTTGCCGATGCGGCCCATTTCCTGGGCGTCAGTGACGACACCGTCCGCCGCTGGATCTCCTCCGGGCGGTTGACCGGTTCCAAGGGGCCGTCCGGGCAGACGGTGGTGGACGGGGTGGAACTGGCCGAACTGGTCAAGAAGCAATCGGTGCACCCGGCCGATCCCACGGGTGTGATGAGTTCTGCGCGCAACCGCTTCGTGGGCCTGGTGACGTCGGTGACCTCGGACAAGGTCATGTCCCAAGTGGAGCTGCAGTGCGGACCGCATCGCGTCGTATCTCTCATGAGCACGGAAGCCGTCGAGGATCTCGGGCTAGTACCCGGGTCGGTGGCCACCGCGGTGGTCAAGTCCACGAACGTCATGGTCGAGGTGCCGGGGGCGTGAGCCGTCACGGACACGGCAGGGATTCCGCCGGGAGGTTCGGCTGGGCCCAGCTCTCCGGGGCGACGACGGCCGTGGGGGGAGCGGCGGTCATGGCATTGGCGCTCTCCGGCTGCGGAACGGGTGGCGGGGGCGGAGCCTCGGGAGAGAGCACGACCCTGACCGTTTACGCGGCCGCATCCCTCACCGAATCCTTCGAGGATCTGGCCGCACAGTTCGAGGAGGACCACCCCGGGGTGGACGTCCAGCTGAACTTCGGGGGTTCCTCCACCCTGGTGACCCAGCTCCAGGACGGCGCCCCGGCGGACGTGTTCGCCTCCGCCGACCGAGCGAACATGGACAAAGCCGTTGACGCAGATCTGATCGACGGCAGCCCGAGCATCTTTGCCGGCAACACCCTGACCGTCGCCGTCCCGTCCGGAAACCCGGCGGGGGTCACTTCCTTCGAGGATCTGGCGGGGGACGACGTCGACGTCGTCGTGTGCGAAACCCGTGTGCCGTGCGGGACCGCCACGCAGAAGATCGAGGACCTGACCGGAGTGACGCTCGACCCGGTCAGCGAGGAGAGTTCGGTGACCGATGTGATGGGCAAGGTGACCTCCGGGCAGGCCGATGCCGGGGTGGTCTACCGCACCGACGTGAAGGCCGCCGGGGATTCGGTGGAGGAGGTCGAGATCGACCGCGCTGACCAGGTGGTCAACGAGTACCCGATCGCCACGGTCAAGTCCGCCGGGAACGCAGACCTGGCCCGGGAGTTCATCGAGCTCGTGGAAGGTCCTGATGGACAGGCGCGGCTCGCGGAGGAAGGCTTCCGTTCACCGTGACCACGGAGACCTCGAACGCCACGGGCGGACGGCGCGGGAACCGGGTCGGCCGGGAGCACGGCGGTGCCGCGTGGAGTCGCGCTCGTCCTCGTCGACCTCGGCCTCACACGGCCCTGCCCTGGTGGGTGATCCTCCCGGCCGTCATCGGGGCGCTGGTGGTTGCGGTCCCCGTCCTGGGGCTGGTGGTGCAGGTCGACTTCGCTGGATTCTGGCGGTTGATCAGTTCGGAGTCATCGGTGGCGGCGCTCTGGCTGAGTCTGCGGACGGCGGCCGCGAGCACGGCTCTGTGCATCCTGTTGGGCACCCCACTGGCGCTCGTCCTGGCGCGGTCGGATTTCACCGGAAAGCGCCTGGTGCGTTCCCTGATCCTGTTGCCGCTGGTGCTGCCGCCCGTGGTCGGCGGCATCGCGCTGCTGCATGCCTTCGGTCGGGCCGGCCTGGTGGGACGGTACTTCGAGGTCTTCGGATTCTCCGTGGCCTTCACGACCACCGCCGTCGTCCTGGCGCAGACCTTCGTGTCCTTGCCGTTCCTCGTGGTCGGCCTCGAGGGAGCCTTGCGCAGCGCCGGTACCCGGTACGAGGGCCTCGCGGCAACGCTGGGCGCGGGGCCGGGGACCGTGTTGCACCGGATCACGCTGCCGCTGGTCCTGCCCGGACTGGCCTCCGGCGCGGTGCTCGCCTTCGCCCGGAGCCTGGGGGAGTTCGGGGCCACGCTGACCTTTGCCGGCTCCCTGCAAGGGGTCACTCGCACGCTTCCGCTGGAGATCTACCTCCAGCGTGAGACGGACCCGGCCGCTGCGGTCGCGTTGTCGTTGGTCCTGGTCGCGGTGGCCGTCGCCGTCGTCGGGATTTCGGCCCCGCGTGCCTTCTCTGTGGGCGGGAGGCCAGGATGACCCTGAGCTTCCGTGTCCGGGTCGAGGACCGCGGGGTCGACGTCGCCCATGACCTGCCCCTCGGGCGAACGCTCGGCATCGTCGGCCCCAACGGGATCGGGAAATCCACCGTGCTCGAAGTGCTCGCGGGACTGCTCGCACCGCCCTCGGGGCACGCCCGAGTGGGGCCTCGGGTCCTCTTCGATCTCGACGACGACGGCCGGGGCCAGTGGGTGCCGCCGCATCAGCGAGGAGTGACCCTCATGGCCCAACGGCCACTGTTGTTCCCCCACCTGTCCGTGCTGGACAACGTGGCGTTCGGGCCCCGGTCACATGGGGCGTCCCGCAAGGCGGCGCGGGAGGCAGCAGGCGATTGGTTGGCTCGGCTCGATGCCGACCGGTTCGCCGCGCGCAGGCCCGACTCCCTCTCCGGCGGCCAGGCGCAACGGGTGGCGCTGGCCCGGGCGCTCGCGGCCGAACCGGAGGTCCTCCTGTTGGACGAACCCTTGGCCCCGGTGGACATCGAGGGCAAAGCCGATCTGCGGCGATTGCTCGTGGACGTCCTGGGGGAGCGAACAGCCGTGGTGGTCAGCCATGACCCCTGGGACGTCCAGGCGCTCGCGGACGAAGTGCTCGAGATGGGACCCTTCCCAAATAGTAGGAAGTCCAACTAAGGTGTGCTCCAGGACACACCAATTGCGGTGTGGAACGTGATCCAGTGACTCAGGAGCCCTTGCATGACCAGGACACTCACGCACTACAGCGGTGGAGCCCACGTCGAAGGCACGTCCGGCCGCTTTTCGGACGTCTACAACCCCAGCACCGGTGAAGTTCAGGCGCGGCTTCCCCTTGCCGACGCGGACGAGGTGCGCGCCGTCGTCGACACCGCGGCGCAGGCGCAACCCGCCTGGACAGCGACCAGCCCGGCCAAGCGGGCTCGGATCCTGAGCCGCTTCGTCGACCTGGCGGAGCGGGACATGGAGGAACTGGCCCAGCTGCTGTCCTCCGAACACGGCAAGACCGTCCCGGACTCGAAGGGCGACATCCGCCGCGGTCTGGACGTCATCGAATTCGCGGTCGGGGCACCGCACCTGCTCAAGGGCGAGTTCTCCGATTCGGTGGGTTCGTCCATCGACACCTACTCGATGCGCCAGCCGCTGGGCGTGGTCGCGGGGATCACCCCCTTCAACTTCCCGGCCATGATCCCGCTGTGGAAGTGCGGACCCGCGATCGCTGCGGGCAACGCCTTCGTTCTCAAGCCCTCGGAACGCGACCCCTCCGTGCCGCTCAAACTTGCCGAGCTGTGGACGGAGGCGGGGCTCCCGGCGGGCATCTTCAACGTGGTCAACGGGGACAAGGAGGCCGTGGACACGCTGCTCGACGACCCCCGCATCAAGGCTGTCGGATTCGTGGGCTCCACGCCCATTGCGCAGTCCATCTACGAGCGCGCGGCGCACAACGGCAAGCGTGCCCAGTGCTTCGGTGGAGCCAAGAACCACATGATCGTCATGCCGGACGCGGACCTGGACCAGGTGGCCGATGCCCTGATCGGCGCGGCCTACGGTTCCGCGGGCGAACGCTGCATGGCGATTTCCGTGGCGGTCCCCGTGGGGCAGGAAACCGCGGATGCTCTGGTGGCCACACTGACCGAACGCACCAAGAGCCTCAAGGTCTCGCATTCCTTCGACGACGACGCCGACTACGGTCCGCTCGTCGGTCAGGACGCCCTGAACCGGGTGACCGAGTACGTCGGGATCGGCGTGGAGGAGGGGGCCGAACTCGTCGTCGACGGGCGCGGTTTGACGGTCGAGGGCCACGAAGGCGGGTACTTCATGGGGCCGTCGCTGTTCGACCACGTGACTCCCGAGATGCGGATCTACAAGGAAGAGATCTTCGGGCCGGTGCTGTGCGTGGTCCGGGCCGCCGACTACGAGGAAGCCCTGGCGCTGCCCACCGATCACCAGTACGGCAACGGCGTCAGCATCTTCACCCAGAACGGGGACGCGGCCAGGGACTTCGCCTCCCGCGTGGACGTCGGCATGGTAGGGGTCAACATCCCCATTCCCGTCCCGATCGGCTACTACACCTTCGGCGGGTGGAAAGCCTCCGGGTTCGGGGACCTGAACCAGCACGGGCCCGATGCGTTCCGGTTCTACACCAAGACCAAGACCGTGACCTCCCGGTGGACCACCCCCAACGCGGAGACCGTCCTGGCCACGGACCGGGCCAAGTCCAGCTTCCACATGCCTTCGGGAGACCAGTCATGACCAGCACCGTTGCATTCATCGGACTGGGCAACATGGGCGGCCCCATGGCGGGCAACCTGGTCGCCGCCGGGCATCGCGTGATCGGCTACGACCTGTTCCCGGAGGCACGTGAAGCTGCAGCCGGGCGAGGGGTCGAGGTCGCGGAGACCGGTGCGGCCGCGGCGGCCCAGGCCGACGTCGTCGTCACCATGCTCCCCAGCGGCCGGCACCTGATCGATGCTTACCAGGGTGAACTCCTGGCGGCAGCCCCGGCCGGAACACTGTTCCTGGACTGTTCCACGGTCGACGTCCACGACGCCCGCGCTGCTGCAGACCTCGCCCGGGCGGCCGGGCACCGCCCCGTCGACGCCCCTGTCTCGGGTGGTGTGGTCGGCGCCGAAGCCGGGACGCTGACGTTCATGGTCGGTGCGGACCAGCCCGAGGCCGATGCCGTGTGGCCGTTCCTGGAGGTCATGGGGAAGAACCTTGTCCATTGCGGTTCCTCGGGGGCGGGCCAGGCCGCGAAGGTCTGCAACAACATGATCCTGGGCGTCTCCATGATCGCCGTCTCGGAAGCCTTCGTGCTCGGGGAGCGGCTGGGGCTGAGTCACCAGGCGCTCTACGACGTCGCGGCTCACTCCTCCGGACAGTGCTGGGCGTTGACCGCCAACTGCCCCGTGCCCGGTCCGGTGCCGACCTCGCCGGCCAACCGGGACTACCAGCCCGGTTTCATGGGTGCGCTGATGTCCAAGGACCTGGGGTTGGCCGTGGAGGCCATCGCCTCCACGGGAACCGCGGCGCGGATGGGCCCGCTGGCGGCGGAGATCTACGCGGCCTACACGGAAGACGGTGGAGCGAGGACGGACTTCTCGGGAATCATCAACACCATCCGGGCCGGTTCCGGCGATGCGGAACCGGCAGCTGACCGAGGCGAGGAGGCCTGAGCATGGCGGGCATGACTGAGGAGACCTATCAGAACATTCGGGTGGAGACTCGCGAGCGGGTCGGCGTCATCACCGTGGACCGCCCCAAGGCGTTGAACGCCCTGAACTCGGACACCATGCACGAGGTGGTGGCCGCGGCCCAGGCGTTCGACGCGGACCCGGGCATCGGAGCGATTCTGCTGACCGGGTCGGAGAAGGCCTTTGCGGCGGGTGCGGACATCAAGGAGATGGCCTCCCAGAGCTACGCCGACGTCTACCTGTCCGACTGGTTCGCCCACTGGGACAACTTCACCCGCGTGCGCACGCCGGTGATTGCCGCCGTGTCTGGTTACGCGCTCGGCGGCGGGTGCGAGTTGGCGATGATGTGCGATCTGCTGATCGCGGCGGACACCGCCCAGTTCGGGCAACCGGAGATCGACCTGGGCGTCCTGCCGGGAATGGGTGGATCCCAGCGACTGACCCGAGCGGTGGGCAAGGCCAAGGCCATGGACATGATCCTGACCGGACGTCGCATGGGGGCTGAGGAGGCCGAACGCTCCGGTCTGGTCTCCCGGGTGGTCCCCGCGACCGAACTCCTGGATCAAGCCTTCGAGGTCGCCCGGACCGTCTCCACCCGCTCCCTGGCAGCCTCCGTTGCGGCCAAGGAAGCGGTCAACGCGGCCTTCGAGACCACGTTGGCCCAAGGTGTCCTGTTCGAACGCCGCGTGTTCCACGCGGCCTTCGCCACGGAGGACCAGAAGGAGGGCATGGCGGCCTTCGCCGAAAAACGGACGCCGGACTTCAAACACCGCTGAACCAGCCCCCTCACCGCCGAGCCCTCGCGAAACTCACGCATCAGCACCTGATGGGCGAGTTTCGCGAGGGTTCGGCGGTGAGTTACTCCCCGAAGTCGCCCGCGGAGTGGCGGAAGGTCTTCAGCGCGCTGTAGACGGCCTCGAGGTCCGCTGGTGACATTCCCACGTCCTCGAACACGGCGTTGAGGCCTGGCGTGACCGCGGAAACCAGGTCCCGGCCGGCGTCGGTGATCTCGACCAGTCGCCCGCGGCCGTCGTTCGGGTCGGCCACGCGCCTGACCAGTCCCGCGGCCTCCAGGCGGTCGACCGCGTTGGTCACCGACGTCGGGTGGACCTGCAGTCGCGCGCTGGCCTTGCTCATGGGTAGGGCACCGGAGCGGGTGAACTGCAACAGCGCCAGCAGCTCGTACCGGGAGAACGTCAGTCCGTGCGGGCGCAGGGCCTGGTCGATGCGGGTCAGAAGGATCTGATGGGCCCGGAAGATCGCGGTGACCGTGGCCATCCCGGGGGCGGCATCCTTCCAGCCGCGTTGCTCCCAGTTCCGCCGGGCTTCGTCGATGGGATCGCCCGCACCCGGGCCTGACGTGGTGTCATTCATTGCTGCTGGTCTTGAGCAGATCGCCGTCCGTGTACTCCTGGCCGGCGGTCGCCACGCCTCCGTCGTCGTGAATCTCGGTCTCTCTGCGGCGCAACTCTACGCGGCGGATCTTCCCGGAGACGGTTTTGGGCAGCTCGAAGAACTCAAGACGCCGGATCCGCTTGTACGGTGCCAGCCCGTCGCGGCAGTGCTGCAGGATGCTCCGGGCCGTCTCCTCGTCCGCCGCGAAACCCTCCACGAGCGCCACGTAGGCCTTGGGCACGGCCAGTCGCATGGGGTCGGGCGAGGGGACGACGGCGACCTCCGCCACCGCCTCGTGCTCGATGACCACGGACTCGAGTTCGAACGGTGAGAGCCGGTAGTCGGAGGCCTTGAACACGTCATCGGCGCGACCGACGTACGTGATGACCCCGTCCTCGGTGCGACTGACCACATCGCCCGTGTGGTAAACGCCGTCCCGGAAAGCCTCTGCGGTTCGTTGTTCGTCCCCCCAGTACCCGGGGGTCAGGCCCACCGGGCGGGGATGGAGCCGCAGGCAGAGTTCACCTTCGGTTGCGCTCTGCTCGCCCGTGGCCTGGTCGATCAGCACGACGTCGTACCCCGGCAAGGCGCGTCCCATGGATCCGGGGACCACGGGCTGGCCCGGGGTGTTGGCGATCTGCAGGGTGGATTCGGTCTGTCCGAACCCGTCCCGGATCTGCGCGCCCCAGGCACGTTCGACCTTTGCGATGACTTCCGGGTTCAACGGTTCCCCGGCCGCCACCAGCTTGGCCGGAGGTGTCTTCAGTTGCGTCAGGTCGGCCTGGATCAGCATGCGCCACACGGTCGGGGGAGCGCAGAAGCTGGTGACGCTTTCCTGATCCATCTGCTGCATGAGGGCCTTGGGGTCGAAGCGTCCGTAGTTGTAGAGGAAGACCGTGGCCTCGGCGATGAACGGCGCGAAGAAGTTCGACCAGGCGTGCTTGGCCCAGCCGGGTGACGCGACGTTCAGGTGAACGTCGCCGGGCTCCAGGCCGATCCAGTACATCGTGGAGAGGTGCCCCACAGGATAGGAGGTGTGGGTGTGCTCCACGAGCTTGGCCTTGGACGTGGTCCCGGACGTGAAGTAGAGCAGCAGGGTCTCGTCCGCCGCGGTGGGCTCTGCCAGCCGGAACTCCTCCGGGGCGGTGTGGGAATCCGCCCAGTCGAACTGGGGGTGCTGGTGGTCGCCGTCGTGTCCCGGCACGGGTTCACCGGTGGACTGGCCCACGCTGATCACGGCGAAATTCCCCGGCACCGCATTGAACTTGGGGGCTTGGGCGGCGCTGGTGATCACCCACGACGCACGGCCGCGTTCGGTCCGGTCCGCAAGGTCGGTCGGACCCAACATGACAGTGGTCGGGATGATGCGGGCCGCCAGCTTGGTGCAGGCCAGCATGGCTTCCCACAACTCGACCTGGTTGCCGAGCATGAGCACCACGTGGTCCCCGCGCCGGACACCGATGCCGTCCAGCCAAGCGGCCAGCTGGGTGGAACGCCGGGACAGGTCGCGGTACGTGCGTCGGGTCGCCGAGCCGTCCTGCTCCACCAGGACCAGGGCCTCCTGGTCTCCACGGGGGCCGGCGGCGATCTGGTCGAACCAGTCGTAGGCAAAGTTGAAGTGCTCGAACCGGGGCCATTCGAACTCACGGTGAGCGGCAGCCAGATCCGTGCGCAGTGACAGCAACTGGTCGCGTGCCGCGCGGAAACGTTCGGTGACGGTGTGGTTGCTCTCGGTGCCCTGAGTGGTCATGTGCGTGCTCCTTGCGTCCTGGTGTCCCACGCTGCATGTGAACGGGATCACGCGAAGACTATTTGGACATCCTAGTAATTGACAAGGGTTTCATTCGCCGGATTGCCCCCGTGACTGCCCCTGGCGGTGCCCCGATGCCATGCCGTGGACGATGAGCTCTCCGAGGGCCCGGTAGGAGGTGGAATCTCCGGCGCCGTGCTGCATGGTTCGCTGCTGCAACCGGTCCATGGCGGTCGCGATGATGTCCGCCACCAGGTCGGTGGGTGCGGGCCGGAACTCTCCGTTGGCAATGCCTTGGTCGATCAGGTCCGTCAGCTTGGTTGTGGCGACGCGCGTGTTGGTCGCGTAGACCTCGGAGGCTGCCGGGCTGGTGGCGACGTCGCGCATGAACTGGGCGGAGGCGGGCTCGAGTTCCACGGCCACGGTGTCGAGGTAGCCGAGCAGTCGGTGACTTACCGGGGCCTCGCGCGTGAGTGCCGCGTCCGTCGCCGCTGCAACCCCCTTGAAGAAGTCGACGAGCACGGCTCTGATCAGCTCTTCCCGTGTGCGCCCAAGCGCGTACAGCGTGGATTTCGAGCACTGGAGGCGCGTGGCGGCGCCGTCGACGGTGAAGTGCGCAAAGCCTTCGGTCAGGAAGATGGCGCGGAGTTCTGCAAAAACCTGCGCCTGGCGCGGGCTCAACTCCATTGCGCCCCTCCTTCTGTGTGGCCGCTCCCGCCTCCGTTCCGGCGGTCGGGTGAAAGTCTTGCACAGTACGATCGTGCTCTATATCGTACAGGTGAGCCAGGCCACAAGATTGGTCACCGGTCCATGTCCGACGCTCCCGGGGCCACCCCCGCGGGACAGTTCGAGAAAGCGAGTCCTCATGACACCGGTCATGCGCGGTGAGTCCCCTGCGGTCGAACGCCAGGTCGGTGTCGCGCAGCCTGACGTCGACCTCTTTCACTACGAGCACCTGCTCGACGACGACGAACGCAACCACCTCCACGTCCTGCGAAGCATCCTGCGCGAGGAGGTCCGTCCGCAGGTCGGTGAGTTCTGGGACCGGGAGGAGTTTCCCTTCGATCTGTTACCCACTCTGGCCAGAGCGGGGCTCGGCAACTTGGTTCTGGGCGGGCACAGTCGTCTGTTCATCGGACTCGCGTATGCGGAGATTGCCCGCGCAGACATCTCCTTGAGCGCACTGGTGGGCATCCACAACGAGCTGGTCCTGGGGCTGGTCAACGAACTCGGGTCCGAGGATCAGAAGGCTCGGTGGCTCGAACCGCTCAAGACCTTCGAGGCCATCGGATGCTTTGCGCTCACGGAGCCGGACCACGGTTCGGACATCGCCGGAGGGCTGGAAACCACCGCAGAACGGGACGGCGACGAATGGGTGCTCACCGGGCGCAAGCGGTGGATCGGGGCGGGAACCTTCGCCGACTTCGCGATCGTCTGGGCCAAGGACACGACCGACGGGCAGGCCAAGGCGTTCATCGTCGAAACCGATCGCCCCGGCTGGTCGGCCACCAAGATCCACCGCAAGATGGGCCTGCGCATCATGCAGAACGCGGACATCGAACTGGACGGTGTACGGATCCCGGGGGAGAACCTGATGCCCGGTGGCGACGGGTTCGCCGCGGCCAACGTCAAACTGCGTGACTCCCGCGCCTGGGTGGGCTGGCAGGGGGCGGGGGCGCAGATGGCGGCTTTCGAGATCGCCAGGGACTACGCGCTGCAACGCCGACAGTTCGACCGTCCGTTGGCCAAGTTCCAACTGGTCCAGGGGGACCTGGCCAAGATCATGAGCAACCTGTCGTCGTCGATGGCTCTCATGGTGCGGCTGGCCCAGCTCCAGGAGGGCGGGACGTTCGACATGGTGCACGCGGCCCTGGCCAAGGCCACCTCCACGGCCGCGGCCCGCGAATCGGCGGCCCTGGCACGCAACATCCTGGGTGGCAACGGAGTGCTCCACGACTACGAGATCTCCAAGATCATGAACGACGTCGAGATCCTCTACACCTACGAAGGCACCCACGAAATCAATTCGCTGATCGTCGGACGGGCCGTGACCGGTCAGTCCGCGTTCGTCTGATGTGAGCGCAGCAGTCTGGTCACCGGCCGACTGATCCCGCATTCTGAACTCACACCTGACCCGTACCCGAGGAGAACCATGGAACTGAACAATTCGAGCGCCGTCGTCACGGGGGCCGCGTCCGGTCTGGGCGCCACCGTGGCCGCCGCGCTCGCGTCCCAGGGTGTCCAGGTCGTGGGCATCGACCTGGAGGCCGGCGTCGCACAGGCCACGGAGGCCGGGTCGGTTCCCGACGGCGTGGTCCTGGTGGCCGCCGATGTCACCGACGGGGAGGCCGTGGATGCGGCCATCGCCCGGGCGGTCGAACTGGCTCCGCTGCGCACGGTGGTCAACTGTGCGGGAATCGCGCCGTCGGCCCGCATGGTCGGGCGGAAGGGGGCCCATGACCTCGGGCTGTTCCGCAAGGTCGTGGAGGTCAACCTGATCGGTACGTTCACGGTGATGGCGCGTGCGGCTGCGGTCATGGCCGACAACGAGCCGTTGGCGGACGGGGTGCGGGGCGTCGTCGTGAACACCGCATCCGTGGCCGCGTTCGAGGGTCAGGTGGGCCAGGTGGCCTACGCGGCGTCGAAGGGTGGTGTGCACTCGATGACGATCGCGGCCGCCCGTGACCTGGCGGGCGTTGGCGTCAGGGTGTGCACGATCGCTCCGGGCATCGTGGAGACGCCCATGATGGCCGGGATCACCCAGGAGTTCCGGGAGGAGCTCGAGGCCAACGTGCAGTTCCCCAAGCGAATGGCCGCACCACAGGAATACGCCCGGCTGGTCCAGATGATCCTGGACCACGACTACCTCAACGGGGAGACCATTCGCATGGATGCGGCGCTTCGTATGCCGCCCCGCTGACGTGCGGTGCAAGGCGACTGCCGTGCGGCGACGACCAGCACGTGACGCGGTGAAGTGAATCAGGAGATCGGCCATGGGTGGAGCACCACAGAACTACAACCTGCACGAGCGCCTGGACACCGACTACTTGGCGGTGTTCGCGGACCTGGACCCGGCGGACCGGGAGCACTGGGGCCGGGCGCGAACGTTCGCGGACGAAACCATCCCCAGGATCGGTGACTCCTGGGACCGCGCGGAGTATCCGTTGGACCTGGTGCGGCGGATGGGTGAACTCGAACTGTTCACGGACGGGCTCTCGATCGAGGGTCTCAAACCGATGTCGGCCCTGGCCGCCGGTCTCGTGACCATGGAGATTTCCCGGGCCGACGGTTCGATGGGTGCCGCACACGCCGTTCAGGGCGGCCTCGTCCTACGCAGCCTGGCCATGTTCGCCAGCGATGCGCAGAAGGACAAGTGGCTGCTTCCCCTCGCCACGGGACAGCTCCTCGGGTCCTTCGCACTGACCGAGCCCGATCACGGTTCGGATTCGGTCTCCCTGGAGACCACTGCGGAGCGTGACGACCAGGGATGGGTCCTCAACGGTCACAAGCGGTGGATCGGCAACGGGGCTTCCGGCGGCATCACGATTGTGTGGGCGCGTGACCTGGGGGACGGGCAGGTCAAGGGGTTCGTCGTGGACCAGGAGACCCCCGGCTACTCGGCGGAACCCATCCGCGGCAAGGGTGCGATCCGCGCGATCCACCAGGCCGACATCACCCTGACCGACGTTCGCGTGTCCGACGACGCCCGCCTGCCCGGCGTCGAATCCTTCAAGGACGTCTCCAAGGTGCTGGTGGAAACACGCCTCAGCGTGGGGTGGTCCGCGTTGGGGCACGCTCTGGCGATGTTCGAAGCGGCCCTGAACTACGCCAAGCGCCGTATCCAGTTCGGCAAGGAACTCGGGACCAAGCAGATGGTGCAGGAGCGGCTGGCGCACATGCTGGAGGAGGTCACCAACATGCAGTTGCAGTGCGTAGCCGCCGCTCACCTCCAGGGCGCCGGGCGGCTGAGCCCGCAGCAGGCGTCCCTTGTCAAGTTCCACAACACGCGTGCGGCCCGGCGGGTGGGGAACATCGCCCGCGACATGTTGGGCGGCAACGGCATCCTGTTGGAGAACCACGTGATCCGGCACCTGCTGGACGTGGAAGCCATCCACACCTACGAAGGGACGGAGTCCGTGCAGGCGCTCATCATCGGACGGGAACTGACGGGCTTCAGCGCCTTCGCATGACCGCGTCCGGAGCCAGGGGCCCCTCTAGGATGGTGCCCATGAGCACCGAGCTGAACGCCCCGGACCTTGCCACTGCACGCGAGCGGTTGCGCGAACTGATCGTCGAACTCGCCGTCGTACGCGGCAAGGTCACCCTGGCCTCCGGCATCGACGCCGACTACTACGTGGACCTGCGGCGCATCACCCTGCACCACGAGGCCTCCCGGCTGGTGGGACAGGTCATGCTGGGCATGCTCGACGACGCCGGCGTCCGGTTCGACGCCGCCGGCGGCCTGACCATGGGTGCCGATCCCGTGGGGCACGCGATCATGCGCACCGCCGGTGACCGGGGCCGCGCCGTCGACACGTTCGTGGTGCGCAAGGCACAGAAGTCCTACGGCATGGGGCGCCAGGTCGAAGGACCCTCCGTGGAGGGTCGGGACGTCGTCGTGGTCGAGGACACCTCCACCACGGGTGGATCCGCGCTCACCGCCGTGGAGGCGCTGCAGAAGGCCGGTGCGAACGTGGTGGCCGTGGCGATCATCGTGGACCGGGCCACCGGCGCCAAGGAGCGTATCGAGGAAACCGCGGGTGTGCCCTGCCTGTACGCCTACGGCAAGGACGAACTCGGCCTTGACTGACCCGCAGGTGGACCCGGTGGAAGACCTGCTGCCCCGTCCGGAGGTCGGCGTGGGACCCTGGGTGGGTCCGTGGCCCGAAGGGGACCACTGGGACCCCGAGCTGCTGCGCGTCGGCGACCGCCGCAACGTGGAGGACGAATTCCGCTATTGGCGCCTGGACGCCATCGTGGCCGAACTCAACACCCGTCGGCACGGATTCCACGTGGCTATCGAGAACTGGGAACACGACTTCAACATCGGTTCCGTGGTGCGCACCGCCAACGCCTTCAACGCCGGTGGGGTCCATGTCATCGGCCGACGCCGGTGGAACCGCCGCGGAGCCATGGTCACCGACCGATACCTGAGCGTCCACCACCACCCGACCGTCAACGAGTTCATGGAATGGGCCCGTGGTGAAGGAATGGCTGTACTGGCCATTGACAACGTCGCCGGGTCCGTGCCGATCGAGACCTTCGAGCTCCCGGAGAAATGCGTCCTGGTCTTCGGTCAGGAAGGGCCCGGACTCTCCGGTGAGGTCACGGTGCAGGCCGACGCCGTCCTGGAGATCAGCCAGTTCGGCTCCACCCGCTCGATCAACGCGGGGGCTGCCGCAGCCGTCGCCATGCACGCCTGGGTGCGACGGCACGTGTTCGGGCAGGCCGTCTTCGGCTGATCGTTGATTCAGGGACGAAGGTTACGGGAGAGCGGATCGGTCCCTGGCACGTAATGGCATCCACCCTGCCCGTGAATAACCGAGCCGACTAGACTGGGTGGCAGTGCTGCGCGGTATTCAGGCGCAGCAGCCCTAGGCACTCGACGAAGAAGGAGCCAGCATGCCCATCGCAACCCCTGAGGTCTACAACGAGATGCTCGATCGGGCCAAGGAGAAGGGCTTCGCCTACCCCGCGATCAACGTGACCTCCTCCCAGACCCTGAACGCCGCCATCCGTGGTTTCGCCGAGGCCGGCTCGGACGGCATCATCCAGGCGTCCACCGGCGGTGCAGCGTACTGGTCCGGTTCCTCCGTCAAGGACATGGTTCGCGGTTCGCTGGCCATGGCCGCCTTCGCCCGTGAGGTCGCCAAGGACTACGACGTCAACATCGCCCTGCACACCGACCACTGCCCGCAGGACAAGCTGGAGGGCTTCGTCCTCCCGCTGCTGGCCGAGTCCGAGGCCGCCGTGGCACGCGGTGAGGACCCGATCTTCCAGTCCCACATGTGGGACGGCTCCGCGATCGCCCTGGACGAGAACCTCAAGATCGGCGCCGAGCTGATCGAGCGGACCGGTAAGGCGCACATCGTTCTCGAGGTCGAGATCGGCGCCGTGGGTGGCGAAGAGGACGGCGTGGTCGGCGAGATCAACGACACCCTCTACACCACCACCGATGACGCCATCAAGACCGTCGAGGCCCTCGGCCTGGGCGAGAAGGGCCGCTACATCACGGCTCTGACCTTCGGCAACGTCCACGGCGTCTACAAGCCGGGCAACGTCAAGCTGCGTCCCGAGCTGCTCAAGCAGATCCAGGACGAGGTCGGCGCCAAGTACGGCAAGGACCGCCCGTTCGACCTGGTCTTCCACGGCGGCTCCGGCTCCACCGAGCAGGAGATCGCCGACGCCGTGCGTTACGGCGTCATCAAGATGAACGTGGACACGGACACCCAGTACGCGTTCACCCGCCCCGTGGCCGGTCACATGCTGGCCAACTACGACGGCGTGCTCAAGATCGACGGGGAGGTCGGCAACAAGAAGATGTACGACCCCCGCGTCTGGGGCGCCCTGGCCGAGACCGGCATGGCCAACCGCGTGGTCGAGGCCTGCCAGAACCTCGGATCCGCGGGGACTTCCGTCTCCAAGTGACCCGGTGGTGCTGAGCGTCTGACTCGCACGACGACGGGGGGCCGCCTCCCCTGCCTAGCATGCGGGCCGGCCGCGGTCGGGTGCGGGAGGGTACACACCCGGCCGGAGGGCGG
>NZ_JAAOZS010000011.1:88843-89960 GCF_011602805.1 Kocuria sp. JC486
CGCCGGCCCCCCGTCGTTGCTGTACGAGAGGTTCCAATCAGGCCGGGAGGCCGCCACCGAGGCGCCGGAGCACCGTCTCCGCCGAATCCGTGGTTGCGTTTCGGTATCCCAGACCGGCCCAGAGGTTGACGTGCTCGGGGTCGCTCGCCGCCGTTGCTGCCTTGCGGAGGGGGCTGGTCAGGAAATGCACCGCGGGATAGGCCAACGGCGCCAGGTCCGTGAACCTGTCCGTGAAGCTGTTGCGCAGGGCCCGCGCGGGGCGCCCGGAGAACGCGGTGGTCACTACGGTCTCGTTGCGCGACGGGTCACCCAAGGCGTCCTTGTGGACCTGTGACGCACCGCTCTCGGGTGTGCGCAGCAGGACGGTGCCCACGACGGCGGCGTCGGCCCCGGCCGCCAGGACCTCCCGAACCTGTTCGGGCGTCGAGATGCCACCTGCAGCCACCACCGGCAGACCGGCCTTCTGCCGGATCTCCGCCACGAGGTCGGTCAACGGGACGTCCGGGACCGGCTGATCCGGGGTGAGGGTTCCGGAATGCCCACCGGCCGTGGTGGCCTGCACCGCCAACGCGTCCACACCCAGGGCCACGGCCTGCCGAGCCTCCTCGACGTTGGTCACGGTCTGCAGGACCACGGTTCCCACGTCGTGCAACCGCTGGACGTCGTCCGCTGCAGGAAGGCCGAACGTGAAGCTGACGACCGGAACCGCTTTCTCCACCAAGAGATCGATCTTCTGCGACCAGGAGTCGTCGTCCTCCCGGGGCGCTGTGCTGAGCTCGACGTCGAACCGAGCCGCCTCCGGTCGGAGGGATTCCGCGTAGGCCTCGAAGGAAGCCTGCTGAGCCGGTACAGGGTTCGGGGCGAACACGTTGACCCCGAAGCGTTGCGTGCTCTCACGGACCTCGTCGATTTGATCGGCCACCTGCTCGACCGTCTTGTACCCGGCGGCCAGGAAACCGAAGGCCCCTGTCCGCGCGGCGGCGATCACGAGCGCCGGAGTGCTGGGGCCGCCCGCCATGGGCGCTGCGATCAGGGGGAGGTCTAGGTGTACTTCCCCGTGACGTTGTGAACGCGTTGTGAGGGTGTTTGGCCGCCGATGCCGGTGTGGGGTCTGTGG
>NZ_JAAOZS010000012.1:0-79814 GCF_011602805.1 Kocuria sp. JC486
TCATGCCGAGGACCGGCTGGCCGGCACCTGCTCATCCTGGACGATCCAGGCGCCGCGGAAAAGGTAACGGGGCGACGGTGCCCAGGGGACATTGCCCTCGATGTGATGTCAGGCCGCGAGATGGGCGATGAGGGCCCGGGTGGAGTCGCTGGCGAGGCCTATGGTCTGGGCGCTCCGGCGCGCGTCAGCGATGCTCCGAGATCCGTCCCCGCTCATCGGTAGACCTCTCTGCGGTGCCCGACACGGAGGATCAGCACGACCAGCTCATCATCCACAACGTCATAGACGACTCGGTAGTCACCGATTCGGATGCGCAACTCGCCCTCGCCGCCCTGAAGCTTGATGCAACCGGGTGGGCGAGGGTCATCAGCAAGGGCGTTTAGTGCCTCGAGAATACGTCGGGCGGTCTGACGATCGAGCTTCCGAAGGGCTTTCGCCGCCGAAGCGACGTAGGTGACGCGATACGCCACGGATCAGAGTCCGAGCTCGGCGACCAGATCCTCATGGGAGACGCGCTCGGTCTCTTCACGCGCGGCCGCCGCCGCACGGATGTCGGCCTGGTCTTCCAACGCCTGGAGTGCGCGATCGTAGAACTCCGGGGACACGACGACCGCGCGACGACCAGCGCCGCGCGAGGTGATCTCGACGGGCTCGCGCTGTGCTGCGGCGATCAGATCGGCCTGGCGGCTGCGGAAGTCGGAGAGCGTCACGGAAGTCATGTCCTGATGGTACATCTTGTACAAGATGTCGTGATGGTCACTTGCGGGGGACGCTCTGCGCGGCGCCGGGACCGGGATGTCGAGGACCTGAGGATCCCGCCGGGGAACCAACCGTCTGGAGAGGCTTGCAGGCGATCGTCGCGGACAGCTCCGTTGGGCGGTCCGAGGCAAGGCGGCGCGCTTCCATGATCCCGTGCAGATCGGGGCCTTGGCCCAGGGTGGCGAGATCGAGCTCGCGAACGCGATCTTCGAGTACATCGAGGTGTTCTACAACCGTCGTCGACGGGCTGGTGGCTGAGGCCTCGGTGGCCGACTACGACGCCTTGGTGCTTCCGGGCGGCACGGTGAACCCCGACAAGCTCCGGATCGACGGGGACGCTGTCGCCTTCGTCCGGGACTTCGTCGAGAACGGCAAGCCGGTGGCGGCGATCTGTCACGGACCGTGGACGTTGATCGAGGCCGACGTGGCCACCGGTCGCACCCTGACGTCCTTCCCGAGCATCCGCACGGATCTGCGCAATGCCGGCGCGAACGTCGTCGACCAGGAGGTCGTGATCGACAAGAATCTCATCACCAGCCGCTCGCCGGAGGACCTGCCGGCGTTCTCCGAGGCGATCGTGTCCCAACTCGCGGGCACCACGACAAAGGAAGAGGAGACATCATGAGTGTGACCAAGGGATTGCTGGTCAGGTTTGATGCGTTGCCCGGCAAGGAGGACGACGAGAAGGAGTTCCTTGACAGCGGCCGTGCGCTTGTTGAGGGAGAGCCGGCGACCACCGAGTGGTTCGCGGTCCGCCTCGGGCCCTACTCCTTCGGGATCTTCGACGTGTTCCCCGATGACGCCGGACGTGACGCTCACCTGTCCGGCCCTGTTGCGGCAGCTCTCGGCGAGCAGACCGGTGCGTTGTTCTCCGAACCGACGATCGAGAAGCTCGAGGTGTTGGCCTCGAAACTTCCCGCCTGACACCACAGACCGGGAGTACTGACCCCGACATGAGGGGTCGTTGCGCGCGGTGACTTCGGGCTGACACAGCCCGTTGACGTCGTGGCAGCGGCCCCGTACTTTCGAGGTCTATCTCACATCCCTAACAGATCGAGGAACCACGATGACAGGAACTGACGACGTTGCCCCGACGCGTTCACCCGAGGTAGCAGTGATCGGGGGCGGGATCGTCGGTCTGTCGACGGCGTACGCGCTGCGGGAGCAGGGCGTGCCGGTGCGCCTGTACGAGGCCGGTCTGCCCGGATCGGGTCAGTCCGCGGGCGAGTCGCGGATCTTCCGGCATGCTCACGACGACCCGCGACTCGTCGCTTTCGCACGCGAAAGCCGCGGTGTATGGGATGAGTGGGCCGAACACTTCGACGTCGAGCTGGTCTCATCAGACGGTGTCGTGGCGATCGGCGACAGCGCCCTGGCGCGGCTGCGGGTGCTCGACGAGGTCGGTGGCGTGGAAGCGCACGAGATCGATGCAGTCGAGCTCGCCCAGCGAATGCCGCTGCTCGCTGGGTACTCGGGGCCAGCGATGCTCGACGAGTCGGGCGGCGCGATCCGCACCCGCGCCGCGATCACGGCACTCGCGGGTGCCCTCGGAGATGCCGTCACCACCGCAGAGGTCATCTCCATCGATCCCCGCGGCGATGGGACGGTCGAGGTGCGCAGCGTCACCGACCGGGCTGTCTACTCCAAGGTGGTCGTGTGCGCCGGCCGCGAAACCGCCCGCCTGGCCCGCAGCGTCGGCCTGTCGCTGCCGGTTCGCCTTGCCGCACACGTCCGGCTGACCTTCGACGTGAAAGACGCCGCCCCGGCACGAGTCGCGTGCCTGCAGGACAGCAGCGGCGTCTTCGGCGAAGTCGGCGTGTACGCGACGCCGCTACCGGGCAACAGCAGTTATTCGGTCGGACTCAGCGACACCGTCGGCGTCCGCGACGACGGAACGTTCATCGACCCTGCGGCGATTCGATCGCTGGACGAACGCGCGCGCGAATACGTGACACGGGCGCTGCCCGGTCTCCACCCAGAGCCGCGCGACTTTCTTCACTGCTGGGTGACCGACCTCCCATGGAGCGAGGACGGCGTGGCCGTGTGGGAGGCAGACTCTGTCCTTTTTGTGGCCGGTCACAATCTGTTCAAGCAGGCACCTGTGCTGGGTCGCGCTCTTGCCCGGGCTGCGACCGGTGGCGGTCTCGCCGCCGACCTCACGCCTGCCGCTCGCCTCGGCGAAGCCCAGCGATAGTTCGCCTGACCCCAGGACGGACGCACTCAATGGGTAAACGTCTCCTCGTCGAGGACAACGGCAGCCCCCCTGGGTCAACCCAAAAGTCGCGGCTGGACAGCAGTCACAGGCTCAACCACCTTGTCATGGGGTGTCTTCATCGCGAGGATCGGTACGCGGAGGTGCCGCAGCGGGATCCGTCACTGCGGGATCCGCTCGCGGTGCGACCCGGCGCGGGATGATGAAACCGCGTCGCAGTGCGGGGTTCGCACCTAGCCGTCAGGTTGTGAATCGGCCCAGGTTTGATGCCGCTGCTGTTTGAGTCCGGAAGGATGGACAGCATGCCGAAGAAGATCGATCCCCACCTGCGCGCGAGGTGCGCCGATGCTGACCGAATTCGCCCTCGACCATGCATTCACGATCGCGTGGTTCGGCCTCATGTCCTTCGTCTGGTTCGGGATCGTGGTCGGAATCGTTCCCTGCACGGGGAATGGAACTGTGGAAGGGCACGGATGCGGGGTCTCGCGAGATCTCCGAGTGGGCGCTCCAGTCGTTCGACCTCGTGAAGATCTGCTCCATCAGGGTGGGCAGTGCCGACCAGGGCGATGCAGACCAGTCGTTGACGCGGCTCCACGACACCCTGGAGGGGGTGCTCGTCCGTTCGGGCAACTCCCGCTCCACGCAGCTCCAGAAGGACTTCGCGAAGGCGATGGAGCCGGTCGAGGATCTGGTGCGGGAGGTCCTCAGCGAGTCGGTGAACTCGGTGGCGACCGAGCTGCCCTTCCAGGATCCGGTCCTCGGAGTCGACCTGTCTGCGCCCCAGCACGCGCTGCGCGGAATGCTCCGAGAAGCAGTGATCACCAATCACGACGACGTCGTGGTGCCGATCGCCGAGCGCGGCACCGGATTCCAGTCCGCCCTGGTGCTCGGCATCCTTCGCTACGTCTCGTCGAAGAGCAGGCAGGCGGGGCGGGCGACTTGGGACCAGCCCAGGCGCGCCTCGGGACCGTGCCCGAGGCGCACCCGCGGTGGGCGGGGCTCAGATGAGGCCGTGCTCCTCGAGGAGCTGGCCGATCTCCCCGTGCTCGAGCCTGCCGCGCAGGTAGCCGCGCAGCGCGGCCGGGCCGGGGACCTCCACCTTCTTGCCGTCGCGCATGCGCGCCGAGGCCTCGAGCAGGTCGCGCACATCGTACGTGGAGCCCCAGGTCTCCGGCACGCCGCGCTCCACGTCGAGGAGTTGGTAGACGGCCTCCATGCCGGTGCGCACCGAGTACTCGGTTGTGAAGATCGTGTCGCGGCCGGTCTCCGCGAACTGCCCGAGGAACGCGAAGTTCGCCGCCCCCTCCGGCACGACCTGCGGCCGGTCACCCGCGCGGCGGGGCATGAAGAAGCTCGTCACGTAGGGCATCATGACCGGCACGCACCGGGCGCCTGTCGCCGCGAGCTCGGGGATCTCCTCGACGGGCACGCCCAGGTGGTAGAGCCACTCCTGGGTGATCTCCTCGCCGGTGCACTGCGCCAGGGGCTTCTTCACGTAGTCGCCGTCGACGTCGACGAACAGACCGTAGACCCAGACGACGATCTGATCCTTCGGCTGCTTCTTGAAGTGCGGCTGGCGATTGACCGTCCAGCTCAGCAGCCAGGAGGAGTCCTCGGCGGTGACGATGCCGCCGGTGACCACGCGGCCGCTGAACGGATCGCGCTGGGCGATGCGCTCGATGTAGGCGGGGATGCGCTCATCAAGCGTCGTGACGGTGGCCGATTCCCACTTCGTCTCCTCGATCGAGGAGCAGAAGACCTCCGGGCGCCCGAACGCCGTGTCCTTCTTCGCGATCCGCTTCCACAGGTCCCAGGCCGGGGCCGGGCCCTCGTTGAGGGCAGCGGGCGTGTGGTGGTCGCCGTCATCGGAGTTGTCCACGAGCGAGCCGATCGTCATGAGCGCGAGGTCGTGCTCGCCGAGCTCGATGGTCTCCTCAGCGCCGCCGCGGCGGCAGCGGATCGCGGTGGCGCGGATCTCGCCGCCGCGGTGGGCGAAGTCCACATCGAGTACCTCGGTGCCGGAGCGGAAGACGACGCCGTGCTCGGTGAGGTAGTGCATGAGCGGCAGGACGAAGGACTCGTACTGGTTGTACTTCGTGAACTTCAGCGCCGTGAAGTCGGGCAGCCCGCCGATGTGGTGGATGAAGCGGTGGAGGTAGAGCTTGAACTCGAGCGCGGAGTGCCACTCCTCGAAGGCGAACATCGTCCGCCAGTACATCCAGAACGGCGAGTCGAGGAACTCGCGGCCCATCACCTCGTCGATGCGCTTGCCCTCCATCTCGGAGCGCTCGGCGAGGAAGATCTTCAACAGGTCCTTCTGCGCCCGCTTCGGCAGGTCGAAGCGGCCCTCGTGGCCGGCGTCCTCGCCCTGGCGCACGGTGGCGCGACGCAGCGAGTAGTTGGGGTCGTCCTTGTTGAGCCAGTAGAACTCGTCGAGCACGGAGGCGTCCTCAAGCTCCAGGGAGGGGATGGAGCGCATCATGTCCCACAGGCACTCCATGTGGTTCTCCAGCTCCCGGCCGCCGCGGATGACGAAGCCCTTCTCCGGGACGTCGAGGCCGTCGAGGGCACCGCCGGCGATGTCGCCCTTCTCGAGGATCGTGACGTTGGCACCGGGGACCCCGGCGTCGCGGATCAGGAAGACGGCCGCCGCGAGCCCGGCCAGCCCGCTGCCGACGATGTAGGCCTTCGTCTCCTGGGCGTGCCGTGCGGGGCGGGGGCGGGCGAACGCCTCGTAGTTACCTGCTGTGTGCTGCATGGTCCATCCTTCCCGACGCGTGCCGGATGCCGATCACCCGGCCTGCATATTGAGCGTACTCAAGATTGAGTCGACTACAATGGTTGTATGGAAACTCGAGATGGCATGGGGCTGGGGCTGTCGGCGACGCTGGGCAGACGCGAGCGGGCGAAGGAGGAGAAGCGCGCCCGCATCCTCGCCGCGGCGCGCGCGCTGTTCGAGGAGCGCGGATTCCAGCGGACCTCGATGAGCGAGGTCGCGCGCGCGGCCGACGTGGCTGAGGGGACCGTCTTCCAGTACGCGGCGACGAAGACGGAGCTGCTCATGATGGTCGTCGATGCGCTCTGGGGAGCCCACGAGCAAGCGATGACCACCCCTGCGCGCGCCACGTCCGCCGCGCCCGACGGAGCCGCTGCGGCGCCGCCGGCAGGGGAGACCGCGGACCAGATCGCGGCGCTCGTCTCGCCGTTCGTCGCCGCGATGCGCCGCTGGCCGGAGCCCACGACGTGGGTCGCCCGCGAGATCCTCTTCGGTGCGGATATGCCGCACCGCCAGCGGGTCCTCGGTCGCGTCGAGGGGCTCGAGGAGCAGATCGCCGCGCGCCTGCGCGACGACCGGGTCGGCGCCCCCGGCGCGGCGGCGGCAACCGGCGCCCGGCTCATCGTCACCGGGGTGCTCGCCGAGCTCAACCGCTCCCGGCAGGGGCGCATCGACGGCGAGGACGTCGATGTGGTGCTCCGCCGGCTCATCGACCTCGTGGTGGCGGGGGCGGGCGCCTCCCGGTGACCCGGAAGCCGTCCGGGCCGTTCAGGCCGCCCCTGGCACCGGCCGGCGCCGCCGCGATTGCCCACCGCGCGGCCGACAGGCGCGTGCCCGCCGCGGTCGTGGAGGGCCCCACGGTCAGGTCCTCGCCTAGCTGTTGTGGGTCATGACGTTGTAGTCACCGGGTGGGCATGAAGGAACGGGCCCCGTGACCGGCACGATGGGTGGTGTCGAGTCATCCGTCGCCCGGGAGGAACCCGTTCCATGACCCACCGTAATTCGCCATTGACGCCTGCCGGAAGACTGCGCCTGGTCCGACGTGTCGAAGATGATGGCCGGCCCATCGCCCACGTCGCCGCAGAGGCCGGGATTGCCCGCTCGACTCTGACGAACTGGGTCCACCGCTACCGCCACGACGGTGCCGAAGCCCTGGAAGACCGCATCAGCGCACCAGCCAGGCGACCCTCGCGGCCACCGATCGAGGTCCTCGAACTCATCGACGCCTGGCGACGAGAGCACAAGTGGTCCGCACGCCGGATCGCCCTGGAGCTCGCCTCCCGCGGCCACCACTACTGCGTCCGCACCATTGGGCGCTGGCTGGAGCGTCTCGGGATCTCCCGCTGGCGTGACCTCGACCCGTCTGGTGAGAACAACCGCGAGAGCGGGAAGATCATTGCCCGCTTCCCGGGCCACATGCTCCACGTGGACGTGAAGAAGCTCGGGCAGATCCCCGACGGTGGTGGCTGGCGGCTCCATGGCCGCGGCAGCAAGCGGGCACGCACACCGCAGGTGGGCTACACCTACCTGCACTCCGCGATCGATGGCTACTCACCCCTGGCCTATACCGAGGCCCTGGAGAACGAGACCGCGGCAACCACCATCGCTTTCTTCTCCCGGGCCAGGGCGTTCTTCGCTGCTCACGGCATCACTCGCCTGGTCCGGGTGGTCACCGACAACGGCGCCAACTACCGCGCGAAGACCTTCGTTCGCACCGTGAACGCGCATGCCTCACGGCCTCAACGGACCCGGCCCTACACGCCCCGTCACAACGGGAAAGTCGAGCGCTACCAACGGATCCTCTCGGAAGAATGCCTCTACGCCCACGCCTGCTACTCCGAGCACGAGCGGCGCGAGGCGATCAACGTCTGGGTCCACCATTACAACTATCATCGGCCGCACACCGCCTGCGCCGATCAGCCCCCGGCCACCCGAGTCCACGAACGTGCCGACAACGTCATGACCTCATACAACTAGACCACTGGTGACGAATCTCGGGCGCGTATCAGCAGGTCGATTGTGCGCACTTTTCACTGCCACCGGCAGGCGCACCTGGGGAGATTGGCCCCGGTCGAGTTGATCGTGAACCACAGATTCGTTGAAGTGGCGTGAGAGAGGCTGCAATCTATTCGCGCATCAGTCTCGTCAAGGGGGAGTACATTAGGTCTTAATGAACCGCGCCACGAAGGCTTTGATACCGCGCAGGCGCCGAGAGCCATGAACCTCCTCATCGCAGAGTACGAGTTTTGCGTAGAGCCCAGAGAGATACCAGAGGCTGCGGCGGCTATTCCATTGCAGCTTCTCTACTCTGGTCTGTATCTGTTCGAGGTTGAACTGGCGAATGTCGTCGGCGGTATTGCCATCCCCAGCGGTGGGGCTCTTCCCATCCTCCAACGCACAGTCGATCCAATAGCGAAGGTCCTCACGCTGCTGCTTATAGCGTTCCTCGTTGTAGAGGGTGACAGCTAACCACGGGCTCGTGCGAGGAGACTGCGGGGAGCTGTCTAGTAGCAAGGCCCAGCTGTGCGTACCGGCCTGCCGAACGAACGGGGACAGCGACTCCACCTGAGATAAAGCTTCCCGCAGGCTAGTGAGCGTGGCCAGTGTGGTCTCGCGCTGCTCGCAGAGCTTCATCCACTCGTCCTTGTTCGCTTTGGTTCGCCAAGCCCGCCACTCTGGGTGTTGCCATGACTGGTACGAACCGTCTGCGCGGCCATGGTTGACCATTGTGACCTTGCCGTCCTGCAGGCGGAGCCGTCCATCGCTGAGATCAGCTACGGCGTTTTCGTAGAGGATGCGCTCGTGCCGAGCTACGGTATGAGCAAGCTTCGCTACCTGAATGGCCGCCGTCCCTGCCCGCGGTCCCAGGACCGCGAGGGTGTTCTCCGCGGCAACGGCGGCGTCGAACATGCTCTTATGTCGTGCCCGCCGCTTCGTAGAAAACGCATAGGCGGCGATCAGACCCAGGACGGTGGCGACGAGGCCGATGGCGGCGGGAACTGTGGCCGGGTCCCACGTCCGGGCCCAACCACGGAAAGTGTCGACAGATGCGGTAAACCAGTGCGGACGAAGCGTCCATGTCGTGCCCAGCAGAACGTAGATACCGAAGGTGCTGGAGAGGGTTGCCCTGAGCAGGCGAAAGAGGAAGAGGGCGAGGCGTTCTACGGCAATCACTGCAGTGGTGAGGCGCCCCAATGTCCGGCGTCGTGGCAATTTATCGGCACCGGCCAGCTCTGGTCTGCGCGGGCCGTAATTGCCTGCATAATTATAGCGCACTCCCGTTCGTGATGCCAAGGAGTAGAGCCGGCTTTTTGACCGTTGTGCCTGCACGGCAAGATCGAGCATGTCGTCAATGGTTCCGCGTTCGGCGCGTTCTCGGAGGAGCTCACTCCAGTGCCATGCAATAGACGTTAGTGCCCAATGGGCAGTGAAAGCGAACATTGCGTAGATGAACACCAAGAAAAATAGAGTGCATACTGCCAGTACGATGAAGGCGCCGGGGCTAGATGGGTCCCACGAAGGGGTAGATCCCGGGCCTTCCTGCAACCAGGAAATGGCGCCCCACACCCAGCGCACCGGGGCGAACAGGATGTCGAGGAGCTTCTCCATGGGTCCACAGTTTAGCGAGTAAGCCCGAGGGCGTGACGCGGCGCTATGAATCGCTCCCGGTTTGTTTGAGGCTCGCAAGAACTATCCCGGCGGGTCCGGTACGGGAATCTCATGAGGGCAGATGATCATGCACTTGACCTGAGGGGTCTGCTGCACGGATAGGTGTCATGAATGGTTGCCCAACTTCGGAACGCGACGGAGTTCCGCTTCAACGTGTGACTGAGGTCGCGTTCGGGTGGAGTTGGCGGCGTGTTCCCCAGCCGGCGCGACCGCGGCTTGTGCCCCGAGGGCCATGCAGGATCGTCGTTGCGCGCGAAAGTCGATGTTCCCGGATAGAACGAGTCGGGGAGTGGCTGAAGTGCTCATCCCGGAACTGATGAGTCACGTGCGCATCTTGTGGGGGTGATTCGAATAACGGCAGGATGCTGTTCACGATCAGCCCGTCGCGCCCGGTGAACAGCTCGGCCGCCGGCGTTGTGCTGGTGGCTGCGGTCTGGGTGTCCCTGGTGGTCAACGCTTGGTGGTAGCTTCGCGCGACGTCGTACGGAGTCATGATCGGAGTCCTTTGACGTCGTCATTGATCGTCTGGAACGGATGGATTCGGTGTCACTTCATCTCAGACTCGCACCAACCGGTCGATCAGATCGTGGGAATGGTGAGCGCCGACGCCCTCGGCCACGTGGCGTTCGCGGCGATCATCCGTGATCACCTTCCATTCGCCCGTGGCCACCGCATGATCCCTGACGTGACTCGGCGTGATGAACTCGTCCGGATTGAAGCCGTGTGCGTGAGCGTGCTCCCGGTCGAGTTCGTGATGCACGAACAGCAACGCTCCACCCGGGGCGACCAAGTCGAGTAGTCGTCCTTCTGCAAGATGCTGCGACGTGCTGGGCAGTACCGGATACTGTGCGCTGACCAGGTCGAAGGACGTGGCAGGGAGGTGGGATTCAAGCAACCCCTCAGCAACTCCCGTGACGGTCACCCCGGCCTCCGAAGCAGCGGCGAGAGTCCGCTCGATCGCCTGCGAGGAGATGTCCAGGGCGGTCACCTCCCAACCCTGACTGGCGAGCCAGACCGCGTCGGCGCCCTCTCCGCACCCGACATCCAAGGCGCGGCCCACCGGCAGATCGGCCACTTCTCGCATCAAGGCGGCGTTCGGTTGCCCGCTCCATACCTGATCGCCGGAGTATCGCTCGTTCCAGTGTTCGGTTGTGTGTACGCCGGCCTGAGATGCTGTGTGCTTATTCAAGCGCATCCCCACAGTGTGGCAGAGCAAGTAGTTCTTAAGGGCTGGTACGACGGCGTGCGGGGGCGCGGACTGCTTCAGTCGATCTCCTCACCCGCGAGAGCCTTGGCGGCCAGGCGTTCCTCCTCGCTGACTTCCCACACCTCGTGAGCGGCGTGGAGGGCAAGCAGGATGATGAAGCAGCCGAGGACCAGGTCCGGCCACCCGGATCCGGTCCACACGGTGGTCAGCGCCATGGCGATGACCGCAATGTTCACCAGGACGTCGTTGCGTGCCGACAGGAAAGCTGCCCGGCTCAGGGAGCCGCCGTGTGTGCGGACGCGGGCGATCAACCAGGCGCTGGTTGCATTGATGACCATCGCTCCGAGCGATGCGAGAACTACGGGGGTTACGTCGGGTGCCTCCGGTGCAGTGAATCGCTGAAGAGCTTCCCATGCCGCAAATGCCGCCGGGGTGATGATCACCAAGCTCATGAGCTTGCCCATGACGGCGCGCTTGGCAAGGGGCCAGCCAAGAGCAATGAAGATCAGCAGATTGATCGAGGTGTCTTCGAGGAAATCGACGCTGTCTGCCAGCAGGGAGACGGACCCCGCCCCCAGGGCGACCAGGAACTCGACGAAGAAGTACCCGAAATTCAGGATCGCGACGGCCAGGACCGTACGTCGGACGCGGCTGGGGTCGAAGGCGCTCACCGCGTTGCCGGCGTTCGGGGTGCCTGGGGTTGGGGTCATGTGTCCATTCTCAGGCTCCCGGCTAGCCTGACATGGTGATTTTTGTTGGCATTGACATGGCGGCTGAGGCTCGACGCACCGGCGTCGCCGTCCTGCGTGATGGCGGGGGTACGTGCTCCCTGGACGACGTTCGCATCGGAGCCGACGACGACGTTCTTGTGTCCGCGGTGGAAAGGGCTGATCGGACGGGCGTGGATGTACCGCTCGGGTGGCCTGCTCCGTTTGCGGAACTGATCAGCGCGCACGCCTCAAACTCCCTGTCAGTGCCAGAGTCGACCGGGAGCGACTGGCGCCGCGGGTTGGCACTCCGGGCCACGGACCTCCATGTGTGGCGGCGGACGGGCTTGAAGCCATTGAGTGTTTCAGCCGACCGGATAGCGTATCCAGCTCTGCGCTGGGCCGGACTCGAAGCGCGACTGCGAGACAGCGGCGTCGATGTATCACGTGATGGTTCCGGCGCGATCGTCGAGGTCTATCCGGCAGCTGCGTTGCGTTGCTGGTCGTTGCCTCACCGCGGGTACAAGGGGCGGAAGAACTCCGAGGTCCGTGAATCCTTGATGACCGAGTTGACCGGAATGATTCCGTGGTTGGACTGGAACGGCCACCAGGAGTTGTGTGTGGCGGACGACAACGCGATCGACGCCGTCCTGGCGGCCTTGGTCGCTCGCGAAGCGTTCTGCGGTTTCTGCGAGCCACCGCCAGAATCTGCCCGCAATCAAGTGCGGCAGGAGGGCTGGATCTGGGTGCCGAACGGTCGGTGTCCGACGGCACCGTCGTAAAGCAGAGGGCGCGATACAGGGGAGGCCTTTGTGGGTCGGGTCGAGATGTTTCCGGTGAAGGTCGGAGCGCGGCCCCTGTCAGCTGCGCACCTCGTACCCACCGACATCGCACTGGCCATCGCGATTGCTGCCGGTTGCCACGATGGTTCCGTCGGCCAGCAACCCGATGGTGTGCAAGGATCCTGCGGCAATGTCCACGACTCCCATCCAATCTTGGACATCACACTGGCCGAAGTCGTTGTTCCCCGCGGCACGCACGGTCCCGTCGTCGAAAAGCGCAATTGTGTGGTGGCTACCTGCGGAGATCGCCGTGGCTCCCTCCCAGTTGAAAACGTTGCACGCGCCGGTCCCGCGTTCGCCCGTGGCCACCACCGAGCCGTCGGCCCGGAGAGCGACGGTGTGCAGGCACCCGGCCGAAACCGAGCTGAGGCCGCTCCAATCCGAGACATCACACTGGCCGCGCCGACTGTTGCCCACGGCGACTGCCGTGCCATCCCCGCGGATGCCGACCGAGTGCCAATCGCCCGCTGAGAGGGAGGTGATGTCACACCAGTTCCTCACAGATCGTTGTCCAGTGGCGTCGCGGCCCGCGGCTACCACCGTGCCGTCTGCACGGAGTCCGAGACTGAATCGCCATCCGGCGGCGACGGCGGTGATGTTCTGCCAGGCCGAGACGTTCCCCTGGCCGTCACCATTCCATCCGGTGGCCAGGACGGTGCCGTTGCGACGAAGCCCGATGGTGTGTGAACGGCCGGTGTTGGGGGCGGTGTGCACGTTGCCCGCTGCCACGGCGACGACATCCGTCCACGAATCGACCGCGCATTCGCCAGCTCTGCTGTTGCCCCAGGCAGCCACTGTTCCATCTGGGCGGCACGTCACAGAGTGCCTGCGACCGGCGGCAACTACGCTCACGGGACTCCCTTGGGCTCAGTTCAGGTGTTCACATCATTGAACCATCTGTCCAGATTTGCAATCGCACACGATCGAACTTAGAATTGAGTTGCCGAATTGAAGTGACCAGAGGGGGTAGCAATGGAGTGGGCCATTATCGCAATTCCGCTACTCCTGGTCCTTGGCATCCTGGGTCTGGTTGCCTGGCGTCTCCACCGTTCGTTTGCCGGAATTCGCCGATCCGGGGATCAGCCTGAAATGCTGCCGCATCCACGTGGGCGGGCTGTCCGATTTCCCGTGATGCAAATTGGGCATGCGCTTCCAATGTTGCCCACGATGTCCACTGCTCGGTCAATGCATCCGGAATCCATTGACGTCACCCCGGACGGGCTCGACTATGCGGTGTGGGGGCGGTGTCACGTGCCGCTTGATCGCGTCCACTACGTCGACGTGCCCTATCGCTCGGCAGATTCACTCCTCACCATTCACCTGCATGACCGCAGCCTCGTGATTTCCATCATGATGATCTCTCCCTTGGCGGCCGAGGATCTCATCACGGAGCTGGCGTTGTACTACCCGCTGACGCGTAATGCGTGGGAGATGGTCGCCTATCGCTACGGACCGTATGACCGCAAACCGTGGGTCATGCCGTGAAGCATCGCGGAGGCGTCTGCAGGTGCATCGTGCTCCTGTCGTGTGCGTAAGTGGAGTGCGGCGGGCACGTCACGTTCCGTGCCCGCCACATGGATGCCGCGGTGGGCTCAGCCGCGCGCGGCGGCCTCGTCGGCAGAGGCGACGCTGAATCGACGACGCGCATGGCTTGCGCTCTCTGCCTCGTCAACGGCAGCGACGGCGAAGTCCTGCGTGGAGACGAACCCTCCGGCGGGGGAGTCTCCGCCGTCCAGGTACTGTCCGGTGCGCGCGCCCGGTGCAATTTCGGGGGAGGGGGCAATCATGGTCCAGTTCAGGTCGGCCGAATCTGAGTACTCCTCCAGCACCCGGGCGAAGGCCTTGGCCTCGGTCAGGTATTCGGCCGGGAAGTCGGGAGACTCGAGAAGCAGCGAGTCGCCCACTCGGAGTGCACCGGCCCCGCCGACCACCAGGATTCGCCCGGACGGCTGCGCTGCGATCAGGTTCCGGTGAGCAGCGACGACGCCGTCGTAGTCGCCGCGACCTGCCACGGAGACGACCGTGACCTCGCTGCCGTTGACCACCTCGGTCACAGTGGCGGTGTCGTTGAAGTCAAGTGCCTCGGTGGCCGCGTCACCTGCGGGGCGGCCCGAGCGGGTGTAGCGGTGAACGTCGTGGCCGCGGTTCTCGGCCTCGACTGCGATCTGCGAGCCGACCATACCGGCCGCACCGATGATCGAGATGTGCATCATGTCCTCCAAAAGTCCGTGTGTTTGACCTGGCGAACACAATGGTATGAACTAGTAATCGATTACCTCAAAGTAACCAAGGGGCCTCGATGACCGATGTGATGGACCAGACCGTCAACCCCAACGCCGCCCAGCTGCCGGCGGATGTCCTGAACCAGGACTGCCCGTCCAGGACTGTTCTCCGCCACCTGACGGACCGGTGGACGCCCATGATCTTGACGGTACTGGCTCCGGGGCAGCCCGTGAGGTTCACCGAGTTGCGCCGAACGGTCCAGGGTGTTTCCCCCAAGGTGCTGACGGAAACTCTGCGTTCCATGGAGCGCGACGGGTTGGTTACCCGGCGGGTCACCCCCAGCGTCCCGCCGCGCGTGGACTATCTGCTCACGGACCTGGGCGCCAGTACCGTCGAGCCGCTGGCCGCACTCCGTCGATGGGCAGAAGCGAATGTGGGTGAGGTTCAGCGCAACCGTCGACGTTATGACCGGGAGCAAGCCGAAGGTTTAATCGCCTCCCCATCCGCCGAACCCTCGCGAAACTCCCGCATCGGTGGCTGATGCGGGAGTTCCGCGAGGGTTCGGCGGGTTGGGCCGCAGCTCCGTGGTTTTCGTGATGATCATCTCTCCGCTGGCGGCCGAGGAGCTCAGACCTGAGCGGGCGGTAGTTCACCCGCATGGATGACTGACTCCGTGGCATCGGACCACGTATAGGTGGAGGTCGCACAGCCTCTCGGCGCCGCGTTCGCATCCTCCTCCAAGGGGATCCGGCCGTCCTGCCAAGGTGTCAGCGCCCAAAGCCCCAGGTACAGCCCGATGCCCAGGAACGGAAGCAGGAACGACGCCAGGACGATCAAGCGGACCAGCCACACGTTGAGCCCGAACTGCTCCGCCAGACCTCCGGCAATGCCTGCAACCAGGCGCTGGGGGCCACGTTGGAAACCTGGACCGCGGATGGAATCCAAGAGTTGGTTCATGTCTTCGATCGTAGGCAGCGTGAGGGCTGTCGAAAAGGGGTGGTGAGCTTCCCCGAGGCCATCAGGCTGTGGTCATGCGCCGGGTGCGAGGGCCGCCGTCGCGGCGTCGCGCACCAACGCCACCGCGCGTTCGTCGTCGATACCCAGGGCGCGGACACGAGCAATGTACTCACCTGCTGCGTGGGCTGCGGCCTTGTCCGCCGAATCCGCGGTGCCGGTCACGAAGGATCCGTTGCGACCGCGGGTTTCGATGATGCCCGCGGCCTCGAGTTCCTTGTACGCCCGGGCCACGGTGTTCGGCGCCAGGCCGAGTTCGCCTGCCAGCCGACGAACGGGCGGGAGATGATGACCCGCTGCCAGCTCTCCCGAGTCACGTTGTTCCTTGATCTGCCTCTTGATCTGCTCGAAAGGGGGAACTTCGGCGGACTGATCGATGTGGAACATGGTGCTCTTTTCGCCCGGAGATGGTTAGCGTTGGATTCCCGCTCAGACCCACACGAAGGTGGCCCGCCATGGGAATCCTGACCTACGCAACCACCGTATCCCTGGACGGCTACGCCGCCGACGCCACGGGTGACTTCCAATGGAGTGCGCCGAGTGAACAGGTCTTCGCCGCTCACCTGGCGCGCATGCGCGAGGTCTCGACCGAGATTCTGGGCCGTAAGACCTACGAACTCATGCGCTACTGGGGATCCGAACCCGACGGTGATCCGTGGTCGAGCGATGAGCGCGAGTTCGCCAGGCAGTGGCAGAACCTCCGCACCGTCGTCGTCTCCTCGACCCTGGATCCGGACCAACTCGTGTCACAGCGCGACACCCTCCTGCCTACGCTGGGCCTAGAACAAATCACGGACATGGTGGCGGAGGCTCCCGGCGTCGTCGAAATTTTCGGCCCCACCACGGCGGCACCGGCCATCCGCGCGGGACTGGTCGAAGTTTTCGAATTCTTCATCGTGCCCAAAGCTGTCGGCGGTGGACTGCGGGCACTGCCCGAGGGCGTCCACCTGGACCTCCGGCGAACTGACCACACCGTTTTCGACGACGGCAGCATCCGCGTCCGCTACATCTCCCGATAACCCGGGCTTGGCAATCGGGGTTGTGATTCCGAGGTCTTCAATCGAGTCCGTCACGATGCTTGGATGGTTCCATGAGCAACCGCATCGTGGCCGCATCGGCAACCGTGGCAGCACCGGCTGAGGACATCTTCGAACTCATCGCCGACCCCTCACAACAACCGCGGTGGGACGGCAACGACAACCTGGACCACGCGGATCAGGGCCAGCGGGTCCGCGCCGTGGGCGACGTGTTCGTGATGACCAACGCCAACGGCAAGGTGCGCGAGAACCACATCGTCGCTTTCGAGGAAGGGCGCTGCATCGCCTGGCAGCCCGCACCGGCGGGGGAGCCGGTCCCCGGGCACGTCTGGCGGTGGGACCTGGAACCTAACGACGACGGCACCACCCTGGTCACCCACACCTACGACTGGTCCGCACTCACCGATGAATCGCGCCTGGCCAAGGCAGCCTCCATGACGTCGGAGAAGCTGCAGGCCTCGGTCGACAGACTGTCAGCGCTCGCCGGGCAGTGATCATGCACGGTTGACGGGTTTCAGGAATTCTCTGGGCACGGCTAAGTACGCACTCCTCTCGGTCAACCCAGCGCGTGAAGTTGGGGTTCCGCGTGAACGATGGTTGAGTTGTCACCGATGAGCGCACCGACCGACCAGCCCCCTCGCCGATCACGACGTGGTGCGTTATGGGCGGCATCGGCGGTCCTGATCGTCGCCGTCGTCCTGGCAGTGCTCTACGCAACCGGAGTCTTCACGGATCAACCGACCGACGACAAGACCCACGGCCCCTCCGGACCCGCGGTCCACACCGATGAGAATTCGCAGTCGATGGAACTCCCGGGAGAGGAGCGCGTGGCTTCCGTGGAATTCGGAGCTGACTCCGGAAGCACGGCCGTGGTCACCTTTGACACGGACGCAACTCTCGACTCGTCACTGGGTGACCAGCGTGCCGCCTACACGGTGACAGGTGTCTCCTGCGCGTCCGTCGACGACGAAGATGGCAGCACATCACAGACGGGCACGGAGAATCTGGAGAATGAACAGTCCCGCGAACTCACCGTCAGGCTGGTGTACCAGGTTCAGACCTCCGGCACCCAACGATGCAATGCCACGGTCAGAGTCCCCAACTGGGACGCGGGCGGAGGAGCAGACGCCAGCATGGACCTGGACTCAACGCTGAGCGTCGATCAGGACCCCTCGGCGGTCCAGGCGGCAGTGCAGCCGGAGGCGCAAGAGCCGATCATCGTCGGGCGGGACGACAAGGACATCGTCATCGACCAGACCCTGGACATCCCGGCATCGGACTCAGACCTCCAGGTGTCCGCCACGTCCCACGTGACCACGTGCACGATCGAGAACGGCTCCAAGGACCAGACCGACCAGAACCTGTGCACGCCGGACATCCTCGACGAGCGCGGCAGCACTGTCACGGTGCATTCCTACGCCGACGTTCTCAGTGACGGCAAGATGTGTGAGCGCGTGGAGATCCAGGACGAGAAGGTCCACATCGACAACACGGTGCACCACAAACTCCTGGGCACAGCGCCCGATTCCGTGGGGGAGCTCAAGAACCCTTGCGGGGACCAGATCCGCTTGGTGCAGACCGTGGAGAACTCGGGGCCGGCGCCGGTCGTGGTGCACCGGAAGTCCTCGAACATGGTGCTTACCGCAACGTCTTGAGGCGGGCGCCGTTCTAGCGCCCCGTTGCGGTCTGTGAAGCCTTGACGGCCGCCACAATCGCGGCGTCAGCGCTCTCGTGCGCGTCACCCTGGTGGGTCAGCTCGCGGGCATAAAGCACACCGTACGTGAAGGTTTGCTCACCCGACTTCTCGGCGACATGGGCCAGCTCCGTCAGACGTTCCCTCGCCACCACGGAGTCCTGGGCGGTGCCAAGGACCTCCGTCACGGCCTCCCATGCCTCAGCTGAATCGCTCCCGCCGGGAAAGACGTCAGCCACAGCCTCCCAGGCGTAACGCGCGGCCTTCGCCTTCTTCCTGGCTTCGTGGGCAAGGGCCGCTCGTTGCATCTCAGGTGCACACTGTGCGGCGTCCCAACGGCGCGTCACACGTTGGGTCGCAGCCTTCATCAAGGGTGCCAGGGTCTTCCGGCGAGCATGGTTGGCTTCCGGTAGAAACGGCGGATGGTCCACCAGGTCGTGGAGGGCATCGCTCAGGTCCCTGTAACGGCGGGAATCCAGAGCCTCCAACAGCTCGGCGTGGGCCTGAGCATGTCGTGCGTCGAGTTCGTTTGTGAGTCGCTCGCGGACGGGCCCGAGGATGGCCTCGGGTGGTAACTCTTCCAAGGATTCACCCAGACGGTCCTTGAGAACCTCGGCATCGCGGGGACCGCCGAGCATTTCACCCAGCCATTTGATCTCCTCCCGCAGGGGATCGGTGCGTTGCGTGTCCAGTACATCCTGGAACGTTCGAAGCGTACTGCGCAGTCGCCGGGTGGCCACCCGCATCTTGTGCACCGAGTCCGGGTGATCCACCCGCACCTGCGGTTCCCGTTCCTGGATCACACGCACCTGGTCTGCGACGTATTCACCGATCACATCGGCTGCGGTGGACGGGTGCTTGTTGCCCATGTCTTGACCCAGCTCTCCCATACCTGGTTCAGGCGGACGTGCAGTAGATCTTCGACCAATCTACCCGTGGACCGGGTCCTCCCCACAGGGCAATGAAGTCTTGACGGAGTCCTTGGTACTTGCCCCTCCGGCACGACCCCGGACGTACTTACGGCGTCAAGCTGCGCGAGATCGAGGCGTTCGAGGACCGCGACTGAGCTGGTCACGCTCCGTGGTTCGGGCTCAGCGGTCCCCGTACTCGCCCTTGATCACGAAGTATGAACCGCGAATCGTTCCGGCCAGCTTCGACTTCTGACGGGCGAACTTGAAGGCGCCCAGTTCCTGAGGAACCTCCATCCCGTCGGAGAGTTTGAACCCCACCGCGCGCTTACCTCCGGGCTCCACTGTCCACAGGACATTGATGCTGAGCCCCGATTCGTAGAAAACGTGCACCCAGTGAATTCCCTCGACGTCGCTGACGGCCACCTCCAGGGCCGGGGATGCGACGACGATCCCGCGCTCCTCGCGCAAGATCAGTTCCACCCAGGCGAGCGTGTCCGCGGCTTCGGTGGCCGGGACGGTGGCGAACGTGTGGGCGTACTTGGTCCAGAAGTACCTGGCCTCATTGGCGCGTAACCCTGCCAGAGCCTCAGCCACGGAGAGGTTTCCAGGCCGGTGGTGGACACGTTCTTGAAATCTACCGTGTATGTCATGTTTGCCCTCGGAAAGTCGATGCGGATCGGCAGGCTACGCGGTCAAGACGTCACGGAAGGATGGCGTCGACGTAACCACCGTCAACTCGCAGCGCACCGCCTGTGGTGGCCGAGGCCAACGGTGAACTCAGGTAGGTCACCATGTTCGCGATCTCCTCCGGCTCGATGAGTCGCTGTATCAATGACTGTGGGCGATGGAGCCGCATGAACTCACGCTGCGCCTGCTCCCACGGTAGGTCCTTGCTGACGAGCTGGTAGACGAAGTCCTCGACACCTCCCGTGTGCGTCGGCCCCGCGATCACCGAATTCACGGTCACTCCGGTGCCCGCCGCGTCCTTGGCGAAACTGCGCGACACAGCCAACAGGGACGTTTTGCTCACGCCGTAGTGGATCATTTCCGCCGGGGTCACGACGGCGGAATCGCTGGCGATGTTGACCACCCGGCCCCATCCGCGTTCCTTCATGCCGGGGAGTGCCTCCCGGATCAGGCGGACCGCGCTCAGGACGTTGACCTCGAAGTAGCGGCGCCATTCGTCGTCGTCGATCTCCAGCGGATCCTGCGTGCCGAAGACGCCCAGGTTGTTGACCAGGATGTCCACGGAGTCGAGTGCGGCCATGGCGGCGCGTGCGCCTTCCTGGGTGGTGACGTCCCCCGGGGCAGGCACAAGATCTACGTCTGGCAGACCACGTCGGAGCTCATCGACGGCGGCTGTCACGCGTTCTCCGTCGCGCCCGTTGACGGCCACCCGTGCCCCGGCGGTAGCCAGGCCCCGGACAATCGCCAACCCAATGCCCTGTGTGGAACCCGTGACGAGTGCGTTCATGCCGGTCAGATCGATCTTCATGTTGCACCACACTAGCGGGGGCGCGGGATAGGATCTGATCACTTTTTGTCCGCTCCAGACCGCACATGGCCGTCGTCATGGCTCTGCGGTCGTGCTGATCCGAAGACCCATGACCAGCACCCCTGACCTGTCCCATCGCCTGTCTCGGATGCGTGGTCGAGATCCGCATGAATCCGGTCGTGTGGCCAGCAACCTTGAACTCCTGTTCGACCTGACCTTCGTGGTGGCCTTCGGCATCGCGGGCAATGAATTCCCGCACATGGCGGCCGAAGGCGAGATCCTCCTGGCATCAGCAGGCTATGTTTTCGTGTTGTTCTCCGTGATCTGGCCGTGGGTCAACTACACGTGGTTCGCGTCAGCTTTCGACACCGACGACTGGGCCTATCGGCTTGTCACCATGGTGATCATGTGTGGGGTCGTGGTCCTGGCTCTGGGCATCCCGCCCTTCTTCGATTCCCTCCATCACGGGCACGTGGACAACACCGTCATGGTCATGGGGTATGTGGTGATGCGTATCGGCATGGCACTGCACTGGGGCGGGCCTATTTGCAAGCGCCGGAGTTCCGAGCCGGGGCGCGAATCTACCTTGCGACCTTGTTGGCGGCGCAGGTCGGTTGGGTGATCTTGGCGTTGGCCCACACTTCGTTGCGCGTGTTCGTCCTGGTGGGCCTGACCCTGCTGGTTGTCGAACAGGGCGGGCCATTCCTGGGTGAACGAGTCACCACTCAACGCGAAGGCCAGGGCAGCCACACTCCCTGGCACCCCCATCACGTCGCGGAACGCTACGGTCTGCTGACCATCATCACTCTGGGTGAGGGCGTGGTCGGTACCGTGGCGGCCTTGTCACCGATGGTGGAGGAAGCAGGTGGGTGGTCCATGGATGCCGTACTGGTGGTGATTGCAGGGATAGGGCTGACGCTTGCCATTTGGTGGTTGTAGTTCAGCGTTGACTGGGGAGGGCTGCCTCATGCCCACCCGACGCGCTGCTTCGGATGGGGTTATGGCCACATTGTCCTGTTCATGGCCATTGCTGCCGTGGGTGCAGGGCTCCATGTGGCCGGTTATGTCCTGAACCACGAAGCTCACCTGTCGGGGACCCTTGCGGTGGCAAGCGTCGCGGTGCCCGTGCTCGCGTTCATCCTGACACTCATGTGGCTCTACGGTCGCCTGATCCGTACGTTTGACACCCTGCACATCGTCATGGTGGCCGTCATGGCCACCCTCCTCGTGGGTGCTTTAGGCATGGCCTCAGCGGAGGTGCCCATGGGGTGGTGCCTGTTGGTGGCCATGGCTGCTCCGTCGGTCGCCGTCGTCCTCTACGAAACCGTGGGGCACAGATACCAGGAGCGGCTGTTTGTCGAGAGCTGACCCCTGGTGTTCCAGGGGTCCTTCGATAGGCTCGAAGCATGAAGCTGACTTCTGATCTCGAGAGCAAGTTCAACGACCAGATCACCATGGAGTTCGAGGCGTCCCTGGTTTACCGCCAACTGGCCATCGAAGCCGACGTGCAGGACCTGGTCGGCATGGCAGCGTGGCTGCGGCACCAGGCCGACGAGGAGATCGTCCACGCCAACAAGTTCATCGACCATGTGGTCGACCGCGACGGCCACGCCCGAATCGGAGGCATCGACGCCCCCGCCGTTGCGGAGGGTCTGTCGGCCGCCGAGATCTTCCAAGCGGCACTGACCCACGAACAGAAGGTCTCCGAATCCATTCGGAACCTGTACCGCGCCTGCGACTCCGCGGGGGACCTGGACTCCAGGCCTCTGCTCAACTGGTTCCTCGACGAGCAGATCGAGGAGGAGGCCACCGTGGGCGAGATTCTGGGCCGTATCGAACGTATCGACGGCGACGGGTCGGGCCTGTTGCGGCTCGACGACGAACTCGGCGCTCGCCCCGCGCGCGGCACGGAGAACGACGGATGATTCGTCCTTCGCACCGCACCAGAAATGCGGTTTGAGGGGATTGTGAGAGGTTTACCAGGATCGGGCGACCCACCGCCGTAGGTGGGTCGCCCGATCCGCGTCATGAGTGTGATCGGCTGCCCTCGGGATCTTCAAAGGTAACGGTAAGGTCACGGAAAAATCACGGTTTGATAACGCTCGGGGGTGCTCTGGCGGTTGTTCCGCACCTTCACCACCCGTACCTTCGTCTGCGGCTCGAACAGGACAACTCATGACGGAGGAGCCCCATGAAGAACCGCACCCAGAAAACTCTGATCACCGCAGCCGCGGTCATCGCGCTGTCCGGAGCCGCCGCAGTGCCGGCCTCCGCCGCACCGGAGCTCGGCTCGGAGCAGTCGGTGTCCGCTTCCAGCGACAGCTCGTCGCAGGCAGTCGGTCAGGAACTGCTGTCGATGATGAACGACGCTCGCGCCCAGGCAGGTCTGAGCCCGTTGAGTTCCCATGCCGAACTGGACGCCATCTCCGGCGATTGGTCCAGCCAGATGGCGGCCAGCAACTCGGCAACGCACAATCCGTCGTTCATCGAGCAGACGCAGGCCACCGGTTCCACGAACATGGCGGAGAACATCTCTTACGACGTCGAATCGAAGGGTTCCGCGCACGCCACGGCTCAGTACTTCTTCGACTTCTGGATGAACAGCCCTGCCCACCGGGCCAACATCATGAACCCGGATTTCACGCACGTGGGCTTCGGGTCGGCGGAGTCGGGTAACGGGTACGTCTACGGGACCCAGAACTTCGGCACGTACTGATCGTCGATCGCGCGGTGCGCCCGCGTTGAACCGCGTGGCCTGGGTGCCTGACCGCGGCGGCGGTCAGGCACTCAGGCCCTTGAAAGTCTCGATCACCTGGAGGGCTGCCAGGAAGCCGAACAACAACAGGCACACAATCAGGAGCGCATTGGCTGCAGCCAGGCATGAGCCATCCGCCTGATAATTTACAATGGCACACAGTTGGGCGGGTGTTCCAGCGTTGCCGACAGGGGGTGAGTGCGTGAACGGCTACTTGCGTTTCAACCGGTCGGTCGTGGAACGCCACGTGCGTGAACTCGAGTTGGTGGGCCGCACTGAGTTCCGTCTCAACTCCGTCCGTCTGGTGCTGCTGCTCATTGGCGCCCTCGTGTTCTCAGGCTTCGGGCTGCTGATGATGTGGATCGCCTCGGGGTCGGACAGTGCGACGACCGAAGGATCGGCCATCGCGTCATTCGTGTTCGGAGCGGTCACTCTCGGATTCTTCGGCGTGCTGGGCCTGCCGGCGATCCTGCTCCAGTGGTTGCTGCGCAGACGACTGGTGGTGAGTCGACAAGGTTTCTGGGTCGAGCGAAGGACCAGGGGCGGTCCCACGATCGACCTGCCCGTCTACTGGTTCCAGGTGTCAGACTTCGGTTTCCGTCGTGTGGGTGGTCGCTGGCCGTTCCACGGGACTCCCGTGCTCATTTGCACCCTGGCCCAAGAAGCAGATCAGCACGTAGGAATTCGTCGTCGGGAACGGTAGGTGTTCTGCGCCGATTGGATGCCGCGATACTCGTTCCTGGTCAGTACGTACTTCCCTCCGAGTTCGGGAGACGACCCGGCGACGTTTTGGAGGTGCTGCGGTACGCGCACGTCGCGTTCCGGCAGAGACGGATGTAGGCAGCCGAACGGTGTCCGTCGTCGCGGTTATCGTGTGCAGATGCCGTCCGGACCAATCACTCGAACCCCAGCTCGCATCACGCTGCCGGCCGCGCGGCGGATTGCCCTGGCTGCTCAAGGATTCCTGGATCCTCGGCCTGAGCCCGGTCAGGTCACCGTGCGGCACCTGAACCGGGTGATCCACCGAGTGGGCGTGGTCCAGATCGATTCTGTCAACGTCTTGACGCGCAGCCACTACCTGCCGTTCTTCTCGCGCCTGGGTGTCTATGACCGCGCGACGTTGGACCGCCTTCGTGATCGGGCGCCCCGGCGCCTGACCGAGTACTGGGCCCATGAAGCCAGCCTCATTCCACCGTCGACGTGGCCGTTGCTCGGTTTCCGGATGGAGCGTGCCAAGCACGAGGCCTGGGGTGGCATGCGCCGGGTCCATCAGGAGCATCCCGAGCTGGTGGACGCAGTGCTCGATGAAGTTCGACGGCGTGGCCCACTGACCGCCCGCGAGTGCGACGGCGCTCTGAGCATGGACGTTGCGCGCAGGGAGGGCGCCTGGGGATGGAACTGGAGTGCCGTCAAGACCGCGCTCGAGTACCTGTTCTGGGCGGGTCAGATCACCAGTGCCGGTCGCACGACGCAGTTCGAACGTCGCTATGTCACGCCGGACAAGGTGTTGCCTTCGCGAGCGAACGTTGATCCAGAGACCGCACACCTGGAACTCATGCGCATTGCGACCCGTGCGCACGGCATCGGAACTGCGCGGTGCCTTCGCGACTACTTCCGGCTCGGGGCAGTGGAGTCCGGCCGGGCTCTGGACACATTGGTTGCCTCGGGCGAACTCGAGATGGTCGAGGTCCCGGAATGGCCCGGCCTGGTGTACCTGGACCCCGCTGCGCGGCGGCCGAGAAAGGCGGAGGTCGAGTCGCTGGTCAGCCCGTTCGACTCCCTGGTCTGGCAGCGGGAAAGGACCCAGGCACTTTTCGGTATGCGGTACCGCCTGGAGATCTACACCCCAGCGCAGCAACGGCTCCACGGCTACTACGTCCTGCCGTTCGTCTTCGGCGACACCCTGGTGGCCCGAGTCGATCTCAAGGCTGATCGAGTGGCCGGTGCCTTGATCGTCAAGAGGTGCACGTGGGAGCGGGACGCTCCCGCGAATGCGCGCGCCGCCCTGGATCGGCAACTGCGGCTCATGGCGGACTGGCTGGAGCTCGACGGCGTGATCGCTTGAGTTGTCCGAGGCACAGGCAATACTGGGACCATGCCTGAGCTTCCGGAACTCGACGCCGTCGTCGGGCTGCTTCGCGGCCGTACCGTGGGTCGCAGGGTGAGCCGGTTCGACATCGTTGCGTTCAGTGTCCTGAAGACCGCCGAACCACCTCACGAATCTCTTGTGGGACGTACCGTCACTTCGGTCACTCGGCGAGGGAAGTTCCTGCTGCTGGAAGTGGACGGCCGCTACGCCGTCGTTCATCTTGCGCTCGCCGGCTGGGTCAAGACGGGCGATGCGGCACTCGCCAAACGGCCGTCGTCGTCCGGGCCGCTGGCTTTCCGACTCACCTTCGACGACGGCACCCACGTCGACTTCACGGAGCAGGGCCGCAAGAAGAGCCTGGCCCTGTGGATCACCGACGATCCCCTGCACGTGGAACGCGTGGCGCGATTGGGGCCGGAAGCCGATGCCATCACGGCGGAGGAGTTTGTTGCGATGCTTGCGCGCTCGTCCTCTCGTCTCAAGACGGTGCTTACGGACCAGACCATGCTGGCGGGAATCGGAAACGCCTGGTCGGACGAGGTTCTGCACGGTGCCCGGTTGTCACCGTTCGCGACCGCGAACCGACTCTCCTCCCCGGACGTTCAACGCTTGTTCGATGCGCTCGGGACTGTCATCCACGAGGTCCGAACCCGGCTCGACGGCGTGCCGCTGGACCGGATCAAGAGCACCAAGAAATCCCTGTTCCGGGTCCATGCCCGTACCGGGGATCCGTGTCCTGTCTGCGGGACGCCGGTCGCCGAGGTCTCCTACGCGGACCGCTCGCTGCAGTACTGTCCCGGCTGTCAAACCGGCGGTAAACGGCTCAGTGACCGCCGGATGGACCGCCTGTTGAAGTGAGCCCATGACGCACGTACACACGCGGTCGGTGGATGGAGAGTCCCGTCCTTTCCACTTCGATTCGACCTGGCGGCCGGACGCGGACATTGACCGGGTGTGGGACATCCTGGCAGACATTGATTCCTGGCCGGACTGGTGGCCCGGGGTGCTATCAACCTGGGTCCTTGACCGGGGGACGCTCGAAGCCGAAGGGCGCCGCGCGCAAGTGGTCGTGGCCAGTCCCATGGGATATACCTTGCGATTTACGGTCACGATCACCGAGGCGGTCAAACCCCGAGCTGCCACCATCACCGTGAGCGGCGATCTCAGGGGAACGGGCAGGTGGTGGGCCGTTACTGACGGCGAACGTGTGGACCTGAGTTTCATGTGGTGCGTGGTGACTCGGCGGCGACCGGTGCGTCTTTTGCGGCCTGCGGCTTCGTGGGCTCACAAGCGGGTCATGGAGGCGGGCTTACGGGGTTTGAACCGCCAGGTCACCTAAGGGTGGAGGCTCGCAGGGCCGGACTGACCGCGGCATGTTTTCGATGTCCCGAGCGTGGATCGGGTGCCAGCGTGTTCCCCTCGACCCTCGACCCTCGCCGGGGAATCACCATCCTTGAACAAAGAGTCAATCCTGTTTATCAGGTAAGGCAATCCTTAATATCCCTCATTGTGAATTATCTGGGTATTTCCGGGAAAATCATGATTCTTTGTAGATGCGTCCATGAGCGTTATTATTATAGAGACATGCAAACCCAGGTACTTGCCGAAGGTGAAGTCTTCTCGTCTGTCGGAGACCTCCCCCTGCACCCGCTGGTGGTGCACTTCGCCGTGGCCTTGCTGCCGGTGGCGGCCCTCCTTCTCGTAGCCGCCGCGATCGTGCCGGCGCTCCGGCGTCGGGTCCTCGGCCTCTCCGTCATCGGCGTACTCGTGGGCACAGTGGCCACGTTCGTGTCCAAGGAATCGGGCGAAGCCCTGGCCGAAACCGTGGGGCTTCCCGCAGAGCACGCGGAATGGGCTGACCGGTTCATGGTGGGTTCGGTCATTCTGTCCGTCCTGGCTGTGATCTGGTGGATCGTCTCGCGACGTGTCGACGGTGCTCGTCGGTCGGCGGCTACATCGCCGTCGGGAACCGCTGACGGTGGCGTCCGGAACCGCACGCCCCGCAAGGGCGGGCTATTGGGGACCGTGCTGGGGTTGCTCACGGCCATCGCAGCCGTCTTCGTCCTGGTGTTCGCGATCTTCACGGGTCACTCCGGGGCGCAGGCCGTGTGGTCGGGTTCGCCCACCGAATCAACCGGGGAATCCTCCACCGCAGCCGGTGGCGCGGTCGCTGCCACGGAGGGGTCGAGCTCGGATTCTCAGACCTACGCAATGTCCGACGTCGAACAGCACGACAACAGTGAGTCCTGCTGGGCCGCGATGGACGGCAACGTCTACGACCTCACCGACTGGATCGCCAAGCACCCCGGTGGGCAGGAAGCCATCAACGGGCTGTGCGGCACGGATGCCACGGAAGCCTTCCAACAGCAGCACGGGTCCAATGAGGAAGCACAGTCCGCGTTGGCCGACTTCAAGATCGGTGCCCTCGAGGACTGACCTCCGGGACCAAGTTCTCCATCACCCGGCAGGGCAGCCCGTGACCGTCGGCCTCGGGCTCGAGTAGACCGTAGGATCGAAGAGGCGAACGTCTCGCCGTCGTCGGGGTTCCGGGTGGTTCCGGTACCACGGCACGGCAGGACAAAATCACAAACGGAAGGCGGGCCCACCATGCCGACACCCGAGTCGGCCTCGGCCGGTGGTCACTCCAGGGGTTCCGACCTCAGCGGATCCTCGGAATCCGGCCGGACGAACCCGAGGCAGACGGGAGGCACGTCCGGCGGGGGAGCCCGTCTGGTCATGGCGCTGGTGGGCGTGGCCGCGGCGCTGCTGGCACTGCAGGGGATCTCGCACTATTCGGCCTTGATCGCGCCGGTGTTCTTCGCCTTGAACATGGTCATCATCGTGCACCCGCTGCACAACTGGCTGGTTCGGCGTTTCGGGTGGCCGCGTTGGGCCGCCGCGGTCGCATCCTTGCTCGCGGTGCTTATTGCCCTGTTCGCGTTCTTCTATTCCATTGGGTGGGCGATCTTTGCTCTGATCCAGGCTCTCCCGCAGTATTCCTCCGACTTCGAAACCATGTGGAACGACGGCCTCACCTGGCTGGAACAGTTCGGCGTGACCACCGAGGGCATGGTCCAGAACCTGCAGGACAACGTGGGCAACGTCGTCAGCTTCTCGACCGAGTGGTTGGTGGGGATCGCCTCGAACCTGTCGGGCCTGGCTGCGATGTTGGCCATCATCGTGACCGTCCTGTTCTTCCTCTCCGTGGATTCGATGACGATCTCACGCCGCGTCCGCGTGATCCTGGGCCAGAACCCGACCACCGCGCGGGCCCTGCTGAACTTCGCCGCGGGCGTCCGCCGGTACTGGGTGGTCACGACCGTGTTCGGGTTGATCGTTGCCGTCATGGACCTGGGCTACCTGGCGATTCTGGGCATCCCACTGGCCGGTGTGTGGGCGGTCCTGGCCTTCGTATCGAACTACATTCCCAACGTGGGCTTCGTCATCGGCGTGATCCCACCGACGCTCATGGGATTGCTCGCGGGCGGGTGGATGGACGCGTTGTTGGTGGTCGTGGGCTTCAGCGTGATCAACATGGTCATGCAGTCCTTCGTCCAGCCGAAGTTCACCGGGGACGCCATTGGCGTGACTCCCACGATTTCTTTCCTGTCGGTTCTGCTGTGGGCCGCGGTTCTGGGGCCGCTGGGGGCTCTGCTCGCGCTACCGGCCACCTTGTTGGTCAAAGCCATCCTGGTCGACCCGAACCCGCAGGTCCGATTCGTCAACGCGTTGATCGCGGCAACTCCCGAGGACGGTCTGCCCACGGAGCGCGCTCACGAGGCCCGGGCCGCACGTAGCTGGCTCAACCGGTGGATCACCGGGTCCGGCGGATTCAAGCGCTTGGGCAAGCGCCCGGTCGCCTCTGACACGGGTAGCAGCCAGGCGGTGACGTCAACGGCGGGACCCACGACGACGTCGGAGGCGTCCGACTTCCCGCAGGAGAACGCGGGGACCTCAGACATCGATCACGGTGGCCCCAGGGATTGAGGCAAACCGGTCAGGCATGGCGGTCAGCACGATCACCTGGGCGTGATCGCCGGCGGCCCGCAGCGCCGTGGAGAGACTGATCAGACGTTCCGGGTCGGTGTGCCCCAGCGCGTCGTCGAAAATCACGGGCACGCCGTCCATCGGGTCCACGAGCATGGCTATCGCCAAGCGCACCAGCACGTCCAGCTGCTCCCGCGCACCGGTCGACAGGGAGTCGACGCTCAACCACGTGCCGTCCAGGAAGCGCCGGGTGATGACCAGGTCGTCCGACAGCTCGACCCGGAAGGTGGAGCCGAAAACCGTGTGACCCAGCTGTTCCAGCCGGGCCCGGAAGGGGGCGTTGTAGCGCCGGTGGGCTTGTAGCTGCGCCGCCTCCAATGTCTCGGCAAGTAGCTTTGCTGCCGCCGCCCTGCGCACTTGCGTGTTCAGCTCCTGCGTGACCTGTCGCAAGGCGGTCGCTGCCTGGTCGTACGTGCGTTGCCGGGAGTCGCGGTCCGTGGCTTCCAGGTTGCCCTGGACCAGCGTGCGTTCCGTGCGAGCCCGCTCGAGGGACCGCCGGGTGTTGGACACGCGTGCTTCGTACGCCGACATCCGGTCCAGAACGGCTTGCGCCTCCGAACTGATCCACTGGTGTTCCAGGGCGTCCACCAAAGCAGTTGCCTGTTCCAGGGCCGCGGCCTTCTGATCCTGGTCGTTCTCGAGCGCCTCGTCCGAGACGGCCGCCCGAGCTTGTTGGAGTTGGCTCTCCTGGTCGCGGAGGAGGAGGGTCTGGGAGCTGTGGTCGGTCCGGATGGAGTTCAGCTGCGCCGCCGCCTTGGTCTCGGCTGTCCGACACAGATCCGCGCGATTCTCGGCCGCCGTCAGCGCTTGCCGTGCATCGCCGGCCAGCGCTTCAGCCCGGTCCAGGCGTTCGTCCAGCCCTGCAGTGTCGTCCTCCCGCTCCGTCGTGTCCTCTGTGCCGTCGGCCGCGTCAGAGGTGCTGGCACTGGTGCTTTCCAACCGCGAGGTGAGGGTTGCCAGTTCGGAACGCAACCGGGTCTCCTCGCGGCCGTTGAGCAACAGCCGGCGCTGTTGAACCGCCTCGGTGACGGCGCGCTCGTGACGGGTCTGGGCTTCGAGTGCGGTGCGGGCCGCTTCCAGGCTGTCCACCGCTGCTTGGCCCAGGAGACGATCCACGTCCTCCTGGGCCCGCTGCACGGCCGCACGTCGTTGAGCGAGTCCTTGTTCGGGTGAGATCTGGACCCGCAGCCGCCCCGGAAGCTCCAACGTGACGTCCTCCGTCACGGCCTGCTCCGTCGATTCGCCCAGGGACAGGTGCAGTGGTTGCCCGTCGAGGGCCATCTCCGGGGGATCGCCCAGAGCGGTGACTGTCATCCTCGCGGAGGCGGACTCGAGCTGGGTGCGCGCCAGGTCCGCGGCTCGGTGGGCCCGCTCGAGCTGTTCCAACAGTTCTGGCGTGACTCTCGCGGGCACGTGGTCGTCCAGGGCGGCTTCCCTTGCGGTGAGGTCGTCCAGTTGCTTCACGAGTGCCGTGAGGTCGGCCCACCGGGCTTGATCCCGCGTGCGGCGTTGGGCCTTCTGCGCCAGGTCCAGATCGTTCCGAGCTCGGTCCAGGTCTTCCCGTGCCTGGTGCACCGTGGCTTCGGCAGCGCGGGTCGACGTCGTGGCCTGGTCGGCTGCCTCCTGGGCCGCTTCCAGGGAGGTCTCCAGTTCCTGGAGCTTCTCCGCGGTCCGCTCGGCCCGGTCCCGAAGGTTTTCACGCTCCTGCAACAGCTCGGTGGCGCGCTGGTGCGCGGCGCCCGCGGAACTCGAGGCCGCATGTGCCTCGTGGCGGCGCCGGTCGAGGTGCTCGACCTCCTCGGCGGCCCGTTCGGCGGCGCGGAAGTCCTCCAGGGCGCGGTCGTGGCTCACCTGCGCGGAGCGCGCGAGGCGGTCCTTGCGGTCGAAGTCGTCGACCAGTCCGGTGACAGCGTCAAGGTCCGCTTGGGCCTTCCGGTACGCGGTGGTGGCGGCGCCGTGCGCCTCGCGTAGTCGCTTGGTGTCTGATTTCTCCTGCCCGGTGGTGGTGAAGTACAGATCGCGCTCGGCCCGTGCGGCCTGCACGAGGCTCATGGAACCGGCGTCGTCAGCCACCTCGCCACCCGCCGCCTCCAGCGCCTTGCGTAGGGCCGACGAGCCCGCGAAGTCGTTGGAGAGCGCATCCGACTGCAACAGGCGCAGCGTGTTCCACAGGGTGCGGTCGGTCAGGGCCAGGAGGTCGTCCACGGCAGCGTGGGCCTCGCGCCCCGTGGCCCGTTCACCCCTGCGTGGTCCGGCGACGAATTCGAGGTCGGCCCCCGGATTCTTGAGCCACTGCTTGCGGTAACGCACACGGTGCTCCGCGACGGTGAACTCCGCTTCGACCGTCACGGGGACGTCCTGGCCCTCCGGCCGAGCAGACTTCACGACGGCCTTCTTGGAGTCCGGCAGCGTGGTCAGCAGCAGATCGAGTGCCTGGATGGTGGAGGTCTTCCCGGCCTCGTTGGGGCCCTGGATGACGGATACCCCCGTCTCGGGGAACTCGATCTGTCGGTGCGTGACACCCTTGAAGTTCTCAAGATTCAGGCGGTGCAGCTTCATCGGGCACCTCCGGCGAACCGCACCAGGAGGCGTAATGCGTCTTGCGCGGCCTCCTCCGTCGATGGTTCGTGCAGGCGGGGCAGATCGTCCTCGACGTCGTGGGCCGCTTCTCGGAGGGCAGTCTCGTCGGGGAGATCGGCATCGGCCACCGGTGACGCACCCTCTGCCGTACCCGAGGAGTCAGGCGGCCCCGACGGGGTCGACCCGGACAGCGCGAGCAACTGGTCCACGGCTTCGCGGACGTATCCGCTGACATCAAGGTCACCCAGTTCCTGGCTGTCCGGTTGGACGACCAGATCCGTGTGTCGGTCCCACTCCAGGAGCGCCGCGAACAACGGCGCGCGCGTTTCCAACACGTCGTCCAGCGCGGCTCGCTCCGTCACGGTCAGCGACCCCGCCAATGCAGTCTTGACCACGGTTCGTTCCTTGGGGCGGAGCTGATCGAGTCGTTCGGCCAGGGCCTGGATGTCTTGGGACCCGTCCACCCGGTGTCGCAGGACGACGTGCTGCCACTGACCGACGGGTACGGCAGTGACAAGGGGTTTCCCGCCGTCGTCGGGAATTTCGACGTCCAGGACGTGCCCTTGTCCGGGCTCGCGGAAACTCGTGGACTCATGGGCTCCGGAGTACCGGATGGAGGAGTCTTCGCTCAACGGCCATCGGATGTGTCGGTCGCCGAGGGCTGCGTAGTGGATGCGACCGTCTGCCAGTGCAGCGTCGAGCGGGGCGCGGTGGACGGTCACGGGGGAGGCGGCATCCGGTTCGAGTTCTTCGAGCATGCCGTGGCCGACCAGGACACGGACCGTGCCGTCGGCTTCCGCCCCGTCCAGGACACCGGTGACCGGGTCCGTGTCCGGGCGTTTGCTGGTCCAGGGAGCGGCCAGGATTTCGAGGCCGGGGCTCACCGGCCAGGTACCGGCACGGTCCAGGACGGTCACGTTGCCCGGAAGCCGATCGCGCAAGGTCGGGGAGTTCCAGATGGAGCCCGTGCCCAGGGGATCGTGGTTGCCCGGAAGAAGGAAGAGCGGAACGTCTTGTGAGCCCATGGCCTCCAGGGCGCGCCCGATGTCCTTGGCACCCAGGTTGGGGTGCTCGAACACGTCGCCGGCCACCACCACGAAAGCACAGCCGCGTTCGACAGCCAGGGACATGATGCGCCGGACCGTTTCCACCCGGTCGCCCGTGAAGCGCGGCTGGGCATCGGAATCCAGGTAGTGCCGGGTCATGCCGAGCTGCCAGTCACTCGTGTGGATGAAGCGAACCACGGCGTTCCTTCCCTCTTGCCGGTGCGGGTGCCTGTCGACGTCGATCGATGGCATCTCGACCTTACGGAACACGGGGGACAACACAAGTTCCGAACGCATGGACGCGCCCGGGAGGTCCGCGTCCGTCGTGCAGGCGCCCTCCACCTGCCCTCTTGAGTCGTCTGCTCCCGGTGAGAGACTGAACGGACGAACACAGAAGTCACCGAACCGAGAACTGGCAACGCAGCGCCGGAGCACCGACTCCGGTCGGAGGAGGGCCCGTGGACATCGCCTTGGTACTGGGGTCGGGTGGTGCCCGCGGTTACGCGCACATCGGTGTGATTGACGAGCTGCTCGACCGAGGTCACCGCATCGTCTCCGTGGCCGGATGCTCCATGGGGTCGCTGATCGGCGGACTGTACGCGGCGGGTGCCTTGGACGAGTTCCGGGATTTCGCACTTACGTTGCGGCGGACCGACGTCTTCCGGCTGGCCGACATCACCGTCAGCGGCCCGGGCCTGTTCAAGACCGACCGCCTCATGGACCGCCTGCACGGCATGATCGGGGACGTCAGGATCGAAGACCTTCCGATTCCGTACACCGCTGTGGCCACGGATCTGACGAATCACCGGGAGGTGTGGTTCCACGACGGACCCCTGCTGACCGCGATTCGCGCCTCGATCGCCATCCCCACGGCCATCACTCCGGTGGCGTTCCGGGACCGGTTGCTGGCCGACGGCGGCATCCTGAATCCGCTTCCTTTGGATGCCTCCTCACACTTCATCTCGGATGCAACGGTGGCGGTGTCCCTGTTCGGCCGCGACCGTTTCGGCGTCGAACCTCAGGCCGCGGGCGCGGATCAGGCGGGGTCCGACACCGGGAACCTGCCCGACGACGTCGATCCCCGCGATCGCGAGCAGAGCGTCACCAAGGGGGTGGCGCACCCCGTGTCCGAACCACCGTCTCGGCGCGAGGAACCGGCGGCGGATCCAGGACGTGCTGCCCAAGCCGCCCAGGAGGCAGCCGCTGAGGTGGTCGCCGAATCAGAGACCCGGGCCGAGATCGTGGATGACCTGTTGCTGCCGGAAGCCACCGCAGCCACCTCCGAGGCGGCGGCCGTGCCGGGTGCCGTGGCGGGCTGGTGGCGGGAGCGTGTGGCCCAACCGTGGAAGCAATCCACCGGGGTCCGCAAGTCACGCACACCGGAGGAACGCGGGCGGGAGGCCAAGGCTCGCGGGCCGCGGAAGTCGGCGGAGTGGAACGAACAATTCGCGTCCCTGCCCAAGGACCTCTCCACGGTGGACATGATGCTGACGTCCCTGGAGATCATGCAGGCCGCCATCGAAAAGCCCCGCATCGCGATCCAACCACCCGATGTCCTGGTCTCCGTCCCGGCAGACACCTGCGCGACCTTCGATTTCGATCAAGCGGCGCGCGTCATTGCCACGGGACGCGCCCTGGCCAAGGAGGCTTTGGACAGAGCCGGGCTGTGAGCCCGGGGCGGGGACACGCGTAGATTGGACAACGCACGAGCCACCTCGGGCGATGGCTCACACTAGTGATGTCACGAGCGATATATCGGGAAGTCAGGGCTGGCTTCCGAACTCACCTGTCACCGCAGGTGTTGACAGACCGCATCGACCACCACCGATCAAGGAGTTCGACATGTCCCAGAACCCCGAAAACACCACGTCCGGCGACACCCCCTGGACCGATCCGCAGGCACCGCGGAACGCGCAGTCGCCGCAGAGCGCGCAGCCCCACCAGAACGACCAGAACTATCAGACGGATCGGACCGCCGACGCCGAGCCCGCCCGCCAGGCACCGGCTCAGGACGGCGACCGCCACCAGGACCGCCGCCCCGCGCTGGACCCCAAGCTGGACGGCCGCTCCAAGAGCGGTGTCAGCGGCGCCACCTGGTTCGCGCTGATCATCGGCCTGATCATCCTGATTCTGCTGTTGGTCTTCGTCCTGCAGAACATGAAGGACATCCAGATCGCCTACATGTCCTGGGAGTTCGCGCTCCCGCTGGGCGTTGCCATGCTGTTGGCGGCCATCGCCGGTGCATTGATCACCGCGCTTGTGGGGTCCATCCGTCTGGCAGTGCTCTCCCGCCGGGTGCACAAGTTGGAGAAGGAACGCGAGACCATCCGTCGCACTCTGCGCTGAACCCACGCGGGCCGAGGACGACCCGAGAGTCGGTCGACTCGGATCCCGTGACAGACCCGGGTCCGGCCGCAGACGTGAAGGCGCCCCGCAGGAAATGATTCGTGCGGGGCGCCTTCACGTCTGCGGGGTGATCAGCCCTTCATGCCGTCGATCACCTGGTTGAAGGTGTTCGACGGGCGCATGACGGCGAACGCCTTGTCGTCGACGGGCTGGTAGTAGCCGCCGATGTCCGCGGGGGAGCCCTGAACAGCAAGCAACTCCTGCGCAATGGTCTGCTCGTTCTCCGTCAGCTCGGCGGCGACGTCCTTGAACGCCGCGGCGAGCTCGGCGTCCTGCGTCTGCTCCGCAAGCTCCTGGGCCCAGTAGAGCGCCAGGTAGAAGTGCGAACCGCGGTTGTCGATCTCCCCGGCCTTGCGGGACGGGGACTTGTTCTCGTCCAGGAAGCGACCGGTGGCCGCGTCCAGGGCGTCGGCCAGCACCTGCGCGCGGGCGTTGTCGTAACGCGAGGCCAGGTGCTCGAAAGAGGCGGCCAGGGCCAGGAACTCACCCAGGGAGTCCCACCGCAGGTGGTTCTCCTCGACCAGCTGCTGGACGTGCTTGGGTGCGGAGCCGCCGGCGCCCGTCTCGAACAGGCCGCCGCCGTTCATGAGCGGCACGATGGACAGCATCTTGGCCGAAGTCCCCAGTTCCAGGATCGGGAACAGGTCCGTGAGGTAGTCACGCAGCACGTTGCCGGTCACGGAGATGGTGTCCTCGCCACGGCGGATGCGCTCGATGGAGAGCTTGGTGGCTTCCACGGGGGAGAGGATGCGGATGTCCAACCCATCCGTGTTCTCGTCGGCCAGGTAGGTGTTGATCTTCTCGATGAGGTTGCGGTCGTGGGCGCGGGACTCGTCCAACCAGAACACGGCGGGCATGCCGGATTCACGGGAACGCCGCACGGCCAGCTGCACCCAGTCCTTGATGGGGGCGTCCTTGGTCTGGCAGGCACGCCAGATGTCACCGGCCTCCACGTTGTGGGACAGCAGGACCTCACCGGCGGCGTTGAGTACCTCGACCACGCCGTTGGCCGGAATCTCGAAGGTCTTGTCGTGGGAGCCGTACTCCTCTGCCTTCTGCGCCATGAGACCGACGTTGGGAACGGTGCCCATGGTGGTCGGGTCATAGGCGCCGTTGGCGCGGCAGTCGTCGATCACGGCCTGGTACACACCCGCGTAGGAGGAATCCGGGAGCACCGCCAGGGTGTCGGCCTCGGTGTCGTCCTTGGTCCACATGTGACCGGAGGTCCGGATCATGGCGGGCATGGAGGCGTCCACGATCACGTCCGAGGGCACGTGCAGGTTGGTGATGCCCTTGGCGGAGTTGACGTAGGCCAGTGCCGGGCCTTCGGCCAGGCCCTTCTCGATCCCGGCGCGCACGGCCGTGGCGTCGTCCTCGGAGAGCTCACCCAGACCGGAGAGGATGGCACCCAGACCGTCATTGGGGGAGAGCCCGGCCGCGGCCAGCTGCACGCCGTACTGGTCGAAGACCTCGGGGAAGAACGCCTTGACCACGTGGCCGAAGATGATGGGGTCGGAGACCTTCATCATGGTGGCCTTGAGGTGCACGGAGAACAGCACGCCCTCGTCCTTGGCACGTGCAATCTGCTGCTCCAAGAAGGCGTCCAGTGCCTTGGCGGACATGAAGGTCGCGTCCACGACCTCGCCGGCCAGGACGGGGATCGATTCCTTGAGCACCGTGGTCTCACCGGAGGTCTCGCGGAGACGGATCTGGAGCGTGTCGTCGGCGGGAAGGACCACGGACTGCTCGTTGGAGCGGAAGTCGTCGACGCCCATGGTGGCCACGTTTGTCTTGGAATCCGCCGTCCACGCACCCATACGGTGCGGGTTCTTCTTGGCGTAGTTCTTGACGGCCTTGGGAGCGCGGCGGTCCGAGTTGCCCTCACGCAGCACCGGGTTGACGGCCGAGCCCTTGACCTTGTCGTACCGGGCGCGGGCGTCGCGCTCCTCGTCGGTCTGAGGGTCCTCGGGGTAGTCGGGGAGGTCGTAGCCCTGGGACTGCAGTTCCTTGACGGCGGCCTTGAGCTGCGGGACCGAGGCGGAGATGTTCGGCAGCTTGACGATGTTGGCTTCGGGAGTCTTGGCTAGCTCACCGAGCTCGGTCAGGGCGTCGCTGATGCGCTGATCCTCCGTCAGGCGCTCGGGGAACTGGGCGACGATGCGCCCCGCCAACGAAATGTCCCGGGTCTCCACCTCGACGCCGGCCGCGGTGGCGAATGCCTCCACGATCGGCTTGAACGAATAGGTGGCCATCAACGGGGCTTCGTCGGTCTTTGTCCAGATGATCTTCGGCATATGAGTCGATACTCCCTCGTGTGCGACGTCATGCGTCCTTCGGTTGCATCCCCAGATCGGGATGCGATCCGGGGTCAAACCTACCCGATCCGGGTCTGCGAACGCCCTCCCGTCAGGCGCTCCCCAGCCTGTTCTGGCCTGGTTGTGAGTGACCTGGTACAGAATTGTCCGAGGCACAGTGCGGAACGCCCGTCCCGCCCGTTCCCCGTTCCGGAGGTTCCCATGATCTGGCGCTGGCTCGTCAACGCCCTGGCCGTGGCCGTTGCCACCTACGTGGTGCCCGGCATCTCCATCACGGACACCTCCGTGAGTGCCCAGGTGGTGGCGATCGTCGTCGTCGCAGCTGTCCTGGGTGCGCTCAACGTCGTCGTGAAACCTGTGTTCACATTTCTCACCGGGTGCCTGGTGATCCTGAGTTTCGGTCTGTTCCTGATCGTCATCAACGCGCTCATGCTGCTGGCGGCCTCGTGGATCATGGGCGTCTTCGGCGGAGCCTGGCACGTGGACGGGTTCTGGCCTGCAGCGGTTCTGGGCTCCCTGGTGATTTCCGCGGTGAGCCTGGTGCTGGGGATCTTCGAACCCCGTGAACGGCCTCGACGCCCGGAGCCCCCGGTCGAACGCGGCTGGTGACCGATCGGTCAGACCAGCAGCACCAGGCTGACCGCCATGACGGCCATTCCCGCGACCACCCCGTAGACGGAGAGGTGGTGACCGCCGTACTTCTCCGAGGTGGGGAGCAGTTTGTCCAGTGAGATGAAGACCATGATGCCGGCCACCGCCGCGAAGACGACGCCGAACAGGGTCTCCGTGAGCCACGGTCGAAGGACGGTGTAACCCAGCACCGCGCCGATGGGCTCCGCCAGGCCGGAGACGACCGCCAGCACGAGTGCCTTGGACCGTGAACCCGTGGCCTGGAAGACCGGGACCGCCACGGCAATTCCCTCGGGGATGTTGTGCAGTGCAATGGCCACGGCTATCGGCAGGGCCAGGGTCGGGTCGGCCAGACCCGTCATGAACGTGGCAAAGCCTTCCGGGAAGTTGTGGATGCCGATGGCCACCGCGGTGAGCAGCCCCATCCGGAGCAGGGCCTGCTCACGAACCGAGGTCTTCGGTCGTGGCCGGGCCCCCGCGGCTCCGGGGCGCAAACCGCCCTCGGGTGTGTGGATGTCTTCGGTGGAGTGCGTGAACTCGTGCGGGTTCGAGTGCGCGGGGACCAAGCGGTCGATCGCAGCGATGACCGCGATGCCACCGAAGAATCCGCCCACAAGGCCCCAGGACGTCGGCCCGGCGCCCAGGTCCTTGAGCAGGTGGTCCTGCGCCTTGGGCACGATCTCCACGAACGAGACGTAGAGCATGACCCCGGCAGAGAACCCCAAACTCACGGCCAGGAACCGGGTGTTGGTGTGGTGGGCGACGAAGGCCACCAGCCCGCCCAGGCCAGTCGCCAGGCCCGCCAGAAGGGTCAGGGTGAACGCGACTGTCACCGTGCCCGGCAGATCCCCAGCGCGCAGGGCCACCGGCAGCGCGGCAGGTGCAACGGCGAAGATCGTGCCCACCACCGGGATTACAGGTAGCGCGTGGGGTCGAAGGAGTCCAGCTCGATGATGCGCAGGCGCGGCAAGGGCGCGTTGAAGGCCTGGAAGTCGTCCTCGAGGTCAACGATCTGCAGCCCCTCTTCCTCGAGTTCGTGCAGACCCGCGGAGAGCAGTTCCCGGAAGCACAGAACAGCCACGCGCCGGTCGTCGGCGAGCAGCGCCCGCAGCTGGTCCAGGAAATCGATGTCATGGGTGGCCAGGACGACGTCGCCGTGGCCCTGTTCCAGGATGGCGTCCAGGGTGCGCTGGATACCCACGTCCACGACCTTGACCCGGGCAGGACCGGACAGGGGCACCACCTGGTAGTCGAACCCCCGCAGTGCGGCCACGAAGCTGAAGGGAAGGTGCCCGTTGGACCCGTTGAGGAAGAACAGCCCCTTGGTCCTGCGCCCCGATCCGGGATCCCACAGCTTACGAGCGCCTTGCATCACGCGTTCCCACCGCGGCCGCTCCTCAGGTCGCGGCTTGCGTTCCAGCAGGGACATGCCCAAGGTGGCGTCGATGTTCTCACCGTCGACCACCAGGTAGGTCACCCGCTCACCGGAAGCCGCTTGACGGTCTTGGTCGGCGGACAGGGAGGCGTCAGCGGGGCCCACTCGTTCTGCAAAGGCGGGATCTTGCGCATTCATGACCATGAGCCTACGGGAGACCGACCGGGGCGCACTCATATCGCACCCATATCGTCCGGGAACTCATTCGCTCAGGGTCCGGAACCAGGGGAATACCCGGTGTGGTGGGTCACAATCGCGGGCTAGGGTTTGGTGCATGAGTGAGCACAGCCCCGCACGTCTGCAGTCCGATCTCGCCCGCCTGAGCAGGGAGGTGGAGCAGTACCTTTCCACCGTCGAGTCCTTCCACGACGACGAATTCGATCGTGCCTCCCTGTGCCAGGACTGGACCCGCGCCGACGTGGTCGCACACGTCGCGGTGCTGTCCCGCCGTCTGGTGCGTCTGATCGACTGGGCCGAGACCGGCGACGAGCAGAAGCCGTACGACAGCCCGGAGGAGCGTGCCGCCCTCATCGCCGAGACCGCGGCCCTGCCCAGGACGGAGCTCAAGGTCGAGGCGCGAGCTGCCGCCCAATTCTTCCTGGAGAACGGGCAGCGCCTGCGCGGGGACCTGGCGGCCCAGGAGATTGCGATCGGCCCCAAGACCTTCGCCGCGACGTCGTTGCCGGCCGTGCTGATCGCGGAGATCGTGGTCCATCACGCCGACCTGGACACGCAGTGGGAGGTCGAGGAGGCGGATCCCGACTCGCTGCTGAACGCAGTGGAATCCGCGGTGCGGACCATGCGGGTCAAGGAAGCCCCGGGGATGACGATCGTGACCGACGAGCGGGACGAGTGGGTCATCGGCGACGGCGCCCTGCGGGTCGAGGGAGACCGGGAAGGTGTCCTTGCCTGGCTGGCCCGCGGTGACGACTCGGCGATCTACTTGCCGGAAGGTGTGGTGGCGCCCGAGTTGCCCCGGTGGTGACCGATTCCGTATCAAGCATGCACCCCCCGTACACGAGGGAACGGGCCCCAACTCATCGGAGTTGGGGCCCGTTCCCATGTATACCGATCGAGTCATGGGGGTGAGGTCAAGAGATTTGTTACCTGCGCGTAACAGATCGGACACGAGATTTACTGGGACGCGGAGTCTCATGCTGTTTGTTTGCTGTTAATCTGTGCAGCGTTACCGCCGAGTATGGCCCAGATCACATCCAAGGCTGCTCGGTTCTCCCGATCCTGGAGGTCACCATGAACCCTCTGTTGTCTCGCCGCCGTCTACTCGGAACCGTTGCGCTCTCCTCGGCCGCAGCCGTTGCACTGTCCGCCTGCGGGGGCGGCGGAGGTGGTGGTGAAGGGGGAGGTACGGTGACTGCGTTCAGCGTCGAGCCGGAGAACCCGCTGATCCCGTCCAACACCACTGAACAGGGCGGTGGGCGACCTGTCGAGTTGATCTTCAAAGGACTGATCTCCTACGACGAGGATGCCCAGCCCGTCAACGAGTTGGCCGAGTCGATCGAGTCCGAGGACAACATCAACTGGACCATCAAGATCAAGGGAGGCAAGAAGTTCACCAACGGGGAGGACATCACCTCCCAGAGCTTCGTGGACGCTTGGAACTACGCCGCTGCGGCCAAGAACGCGCAGCAGGGTTCGTACTTCTTCGAGGTCATCAAGGGCTACGACAAGGTCTCCGCCGAGGGCTCGGAGGAGGACGAGATGGAGGGTCTCAAGGTCGTCGACGACACGACCTTCGAGGTCGAACTCTCCCAGGCCGACATCACCTTCCCGAACCGCCTGGGCTATCACACCTACGTGCCGCTTCCCGCGTCGGCCTTCGAGGATATGGAGGCCTTCGGCGAGAACCCCGTGGGATGGGGACCCTTCAAGATGGACGGCGAGGGTGCCTGGTCGCACAACGAAGAGATCCGCCTGGTCAAGAACGAGGACTACGACGGTTCACAGCCGGCGCAGCTGGATGCCCTGACCTTCAAGCTGTACCAGTCCGCGGAAGGCGCATACTCGGATCTCATCTCCGGGAACCTGGACATCCTGGACCAGATCCCGCCGTCCAGCATGGACGTGCGTGAGGACGACCTCTCCGGGCGCACGGACCAGGTGGAGTACGCGGGCAACTACACCTTCGGTATCCCGTACTACCTGGAGGGCTGGTCGGGGGAAGCCGGGAAGCTGCGCCGTCAGGCCATCTCCCTGTCGATCAACCGCGAGGAACTCATCGACCAGGTCATCAAGCAGGGCACTCCCGCCAAGGACTTCACCTCGCCCGCCGTCGAAGGATTCCCGGAGTCCTTCAAGAACCAGGAGTTCGTGGATTTCGACGCCAAGAAGGCCAAGGAACTCTGGGATCAGGCCGACGAGATCGAGAAATACAACGGCAAGCCCTTCGAGCTGGCCTACAACGCGGACGGTGGCCACCAGGAATGGGTGGACGCCGTGTGCAACATGATCAAGAACGCCTTGGGGATCGAGGCGCAGGGCAAGTCCTACGCGACCTTCAAAGAGCTGCGGACCGAGGCCAATGCCGGTGAGTTGACCTCGGCCTTCCGGTCCGGCTGGATGGCGGACTACCCGTCCATGTACAACTTCCTCTCCGCGCAGTTCGCCACCGGGGGATCCTCCAACGATCCCAAGTACGAGAACCCCGAGTTCGACAAGAAGCTCAAGGAAGGCCTCGAAGCCGAAACTGTGGAGGACGCGAACAAGGCCTTCATCGAGGCTGACGAGATGCTGCTCGAGGACATTCCGGCTGTGCCGCTGTACTACCCGGCCCGCACCTTCGGATGGAGCGAGAATGTCAACGACGTCAAGCTGACCTGGAACGGCGAGATCGACTACGCCGTCGTCACCCAGGCCTGACCCCCGACCGGGCCGCGCGCCGTCGATCACGGCGGGCGGCCCGGTCCCGCTTTGCCCAGGTCCGGGAGCTCACATCCACGAGCCAGCCCGACCATCCCGTTCGCAGGAGTCCTTCCACCATGCCAACCACCACACCGGCGCCATCGCGCCCGAACGCGTCAGGGGGTGCCGCCTGACATGGCCTGGTATCTCATCCGACGCATTTTGCAGATGATCCCCGTGTTCTTCGGGGCCATCTTCATCGTCTACTTCCTGATGTTCGCCACCTCCGGCGATCCCACCGCCGCGCTGTGCGGTGATCGTGGCTGCACGGACGCCACCAAGGCGGCGCTCGAGGCCCAGTACAACCTGGACCAGCCGTTCATCGTCCAGTTCCTGCTCTACCTCAAGGGCGTTTTCACCCTGGACCTGGGCAAGAACTTCTCCGGACGTCCGATTCTCTCGGTCATCGCGGACACGTTCCCCAACACCGTCAAGCTCGCGATCATCGCGGTGATCTTCGAAGCGATCTTCGGCGTCCTGCTCGGGCTCATCGCGGGACTGCGCAAGGGCACCTGGTACGACTCCGGGCTGCTGTTCTTCTCCCTGATCCTGATCTCCATCCCGGTGTTCGTCCTGGGCTTCGTCTCCCAGTTCGTGTTCGGCATCAAGCTTGGGTGGACCACTCCCACAGTGGGCAGCGGTGCTCCGCTGACCGACTTGTTGCTGCCGGGCATGGTGCTCGGCGGCATCTCGCTGGCTTATGTTCTGCGCCTGACCCGCAACTCGGTCGCGGAGACCCGCGACGCCGACCATGTGCGGACGGCCACGGCCAAGGGACTTTCCCGACGACGGGTGATCAACGTTCACGTGCTGCGCAACTCGATGATCCCGGTGGTGACCTTCCTGGGTGCCGACCTGGGCGCGCTGATGGGCGGGGCGATCGTGACCGAACGCATCTTCAACATCAACGGCATCGGCAATCAGCTCTACCGCGCGATCAACCTGGGTGACGGCGCCATGGTCGTCTCCCTGGTCACGTTGATCGTGATCGTGTTCGTGCTGGCCAACCTGCTGGTGGACCTGCTCTACGCCGTGCTCGACCCGAGGATCCGTTATGCCTGAGCCACAGAAAACCGTCACCGAACACTTCGTGGCCCCGGTCCTGGAAGATCAGGGCCGCGCCGGGATCGAGAACCAGGTTGACGCCAAGCCCAGCAACTTGTGGCGCGACGCCTGGAAGTCTCTGCGCAAGAACCCGATCTTCATCATTTCAGCCTTGCTCATGCTCTTTGTGCTGTTCGTCGTCGCGTTCCCGGGGGTTTTCACCTCCGCGTCCCCGAACAGCAACTGCATGCTCTCCAACGCCAACGGGTCACCCACGGACGGCCACCCGTTGGGCTTCACCAACCAGGGCTGCGACATCTACGCCCGCGTGGTCCACGGGGCCCGAGCCTCGGTGCTGGTCGGGTTCGGCGCCACCATGGGTGTCCTTGTCCTGGGCGTGATCGTGGGCGGCCTGGCCGGCTTCTTCGGCGGCTGGGTGGACGCGATCATCTCCCGCGTCATGGACATCTTCTTCGCGATCCCGCTGATCCTGGGTGCGATCGTCCTCATGTCCGTTCCGGTCATGCGGCAGAACGCCGGGATCGTCACGTTGGCCATCGTGCTGACCGTCTTCGGATGGCCCCAGATGGCCCGCATCACCCGAAGTGCCGTGCTCGAAGTCCGGCACGCGGAGTTCATCACGGCGGCTCGATCGCTCGGCATGGGCAAGTTGTCCATCCTCTTCAAGCACGTCCTGCCGAACGCCGCCGGGCCGATCATCGTGATCGCCACGATCTCCCTGGGCATCTTCATCGTCGCCGAAGCCACGCTGTCCTTCCTGGGCATCGGGCTTCCGCCGTCGATGCTGTCCTGGGGACACGACATCTCCGCGGCCCAACCCCAGCTGCGCACCAACCCGGAGGCGCTGCTGTGGCCCTCACTCATGCTCTCCGTCACGGTGCTGAGCTTCATGATGCTCGGTGACGCACTGCGCGATGCCCTGGACCCGAAGGGACGTACCCAATGAGCACCTCCACGCGAGTTGAAACCCCGGAGACCGCCGGAGCGGCCGAGCGCACACCCCTGCTGGAACTGCGCAACGTCGGCATCACGTTCAAGACCACCACGGGCGACGTGGAAGCCGTCAAGGACACCACCATCACCGTGATGCCCGGCGAGACCGTGGCGATCGTGGGGGAGTCCGGTTCCGGAAAGTCCACCTCGGCACTGGCCGCGATGGGGCTGCTCCCGTCCAACGGCAGGGTGTCCGAAGGTCAGATCTTCTTCGACGGCGAGGACATCACCCACCCGTCGCGCAAGCGCCTGGAAGCCCTGCGCGGGCGGGAGATCGGCATGGTTCCCCAGGACCCCATGTCCAACCTCAACCCCGTCTGGAAGATCGGTTTCCAGGTCCGCGAGACCCTCAAGGCCAACGGCCTGCCCTCGACCGACGCGGATGTGGCGCAGGCGCTCAAGGACGCTGGACTCTCGGACGCCGAACAGCGCATGAACCAGTACCCGCACGAGTTCTCGGGCGGCATGCGGCAGCGCGCGCTGATCGCGATCGGTCTGGCCTGCGACCCCAAACTGCTCATCGCTGACGAACCCACCTCGGCCCTGGACGTCACCGTCCAGAAGCAGATCCTCAACCACCTGGACCGGCTCACGGACGAGAAGGGCACGTCGGTCCTGCTGATCACCCACGACCTGGGGCTGGCCGCGGAACGCGCCGACCGCGTCGTCGTGATGCAGAAGGGACGCGTGGTCGAGTCCGGGCCGGCGCAGGCGCTGTTGCAGAATCCGCAGCACCCGTACACGCAGGAACTGGTGCGCGCGGTGCCGTCGCTGACCCCAGAGGACATCGGGGCGGAGGACGAGGGCGCGGCCGCGGACGAGATCGTCAGCATCAAGGACCTGGTCAAGGAGTACAAGATCCGCGGCTCCTGGGGCCGTTCCACGCAGTTCCGCGCCGTGGACCAGGTGAGTTTCGGGATCCGCAAGGGCCACACGACGGCGATCGTGGGCGAGTCCGGCTCCGGCAAGTCCACCGTCGCCAAAATGCTGCTGGGCCTGGAGGACATCACCTCCGGGACCATCGAGGTCAACGGCCGGGACATCTCCACCCAGTCCGGCAAGGAGTGGTTCGACTTCCGTCGTCGTGTCCAGCCGATCTTCCAGAACCCGTACGGGTCCCTGGACCCCATGCGCAGCGTGTTCCGCACGATCGAGGAACCGCTGCGGGTCCACAAGGTTGGTGACGTCGCGTCCCGGCGCCAGAAGGTCCATGACCTCCTGGACCGTGTGGCCTTGCCGCGCCAACTGGGGGACCGGTATCCGAGCGAACTCTCGGGTGGGCAGCGGCAGCGCGTGGCCATCGCCCGCGCGCTCGCCCTGGACCCGGAGATCGTGGTCTGTGACGAGGCGGTCTCCGCCCTGGACGTGCTGGTCCAGGACCAGGTGCTCAAGCTGCTGGGTCAGTTGCAGGAGGATCTGGGCCTGACCTACCTGTTCATCACGCACGACCTGGCCGTGGTGCGCGAGATCGCCCACGACGTCTGCGTCATGGAATCCGGGCGCCTGGTGGAGGTGGGTTCCGTGGAGGATGTCTTCGAGAACCCGCAGCAGGACTACACCAAGCACCTGCTGGACGCGATCCCGGGCAAGGACCTCCTGGAAACGGCCTGACCGCTCCGCCTGAGACTCGCCGAGACCTCCGTTACGGCCCATTCCACCCGGGATTTTGGGCCGTAACGGAGGTCTCGTCGGTCAGAGGATGCCGGATTCGTGGGCGATGACCACCAACTGCACCCGGTCGCGGGCCTGGAGCTTGGCCAGAATGCGGGACACGTGGGTTTTGACCGTGGCCTCCGAAAGCACCAAGCGCTGCATGATCTCCGCGTTGGACAGCCCGTGGCCCACCAGCTCGAACACCTCGCGTTCCCGCGGGGTCAGCTCGTCCAGGCGCGGATCCGCCGGAGCCTGCGGCTTGGGTGGGTCGATGAAGCGCTGCATGAGCCGATGCGTGGTGGACGGGGCGATCACGGCGTCCCCGCGGTGGCACGTGCGGATCGCGGCCAACAGGTCCTCCGGCATGGCGTCCTTGAGCAGGAAGCCGCTGGCCCCCGCCCGGATCCCGTCCAGGGCGTATTCGTCCAGGTCGAAGGTGGTCAACAGGACCACGGTGACCCCTGGGTGCGCGGACAGGATCCGACGCGTGGCCTCCAGCCCGTCCATGACCGGCATACGGATGTCCATGAGGACGACGTCGGGGCCCTCCGCGCGCCCGGCCAGAGAGTCGACCAGGGCCACCGCTTGGGCGCCGTCACCGACGTCACCGACGACGCCGAGGTCGGCCTGGGAGTTGATCAGCATGGAGAAGCCGCTGCGGACGAGGGGTTGGTCATCCACGATCAGCACGCGGATGGGCACCGTGTGGGATTCGGGATCGGGGCTCATGGGAGGTCCTGTCGTTGGTCGTCCGTGGTGACCCATCCCCGGATCACCCACTGGTCAGCATTGTCGCGGGACGGCGTGGCCTCCAACTGCCCGCCGTAGACCCCCAGCCGTTCCGCCAGGCCGCGGAGTCCCTGTCCGGAGGACGGGATCGGCCGGTGCGTCGCATCGTCCGACGGCCCGTGACGATTGGCCGACCTGGAGTCCTGAGCGGCCTGTGAGGCCTGAGCGGCAAGCAGCCCGTCGTTGACCACCTGTGCCTCGGCCCAACCGTGGCCCGAACGCAGCACCACGCTCGCGCCGGTGGCCTTGGGGCAGTGCTTGAGCACGTTGGTCAGACCCTCCTGCACCAACCGGTACAGCGCCAGGGACGCACCGGCCGGCAGGCGGGACAGGGCCTCCGGATCCTCGGGGAGTGTCAGGTCAACCGGGAGCCCGGACTGCCGCACGCCCTGGACCAGATCGGGGACGTCCGCGGTGCCCGGCACGGGGGTGACCTGCTGGGCGTCGTCCGTGCGGAGGACCCCCAACAGGCGCCGCATCTCCGTGAGGGAACCGCGCGCCGTCGTGGAGATCCGTTCCAGGGTTTCGACGGCGGCGGTCGGGTCCGCGGCCGAGGCGTAGCGGGCGCCGTCGGCCTGGGTGATGACCACGGACAGCGAGTGGGCGACCACGTCGTGCATCTCACGGGCGATCCGGGTGCGTTCGTCCTGGGCGGCCAGGCGGACCTCCTGGTCGCGTTCGATCTCCAGCCGGTGCGCCCACGCGGCCAGGGCCTCAGCGCGGTCCGCCAGGGCCTGCGCTCGTTGGGCCTCCGCCTGCTCGCGCTCCCAGCGCACGCGCTTGACGTCGCCCAACAGGTAGGAGGTGATGACCACCAACCACACGAAGGGAGTCATCACCAGCACGGCCATCCACCAGTCGGTGCCGCCGAAGGCGATGGACCCGGGCGCGATCATGGGTTCGGACCACAGCGGGCTGACCAGGGAGACCACTAGGGCCACGACCAGCGCGAGCCCCAGGACCCCCAACCGGTGGGACCGCTGGGACCGCGCGGCCACCCGGTGGATGACCATGGGGACGGCCCAGAACCCCGTGGCAACGGGCCACACACCCAGGGCCACCGTGGAGATCACGGTGGCCAGGGCCACCAGGAGTGCGGCCGTGACCGGTCGACCGATCCGCAGGTAGACGGGAACCCCGACCAACGCGGCCCCGATGAATTGGCCCCAGCCGCCGGACACGCTGCCCAACACCGTGAAGAACATGAGGACGGAGACCACGACGGCGTTCGTGGCCACCTCGTGCTGCTCGGTCCACCGAGCGATCGCCAGGTGCGGTCTCATCTCGCCTCCGGAACCCGGGTCTGCGCGACGGCCGGTGGCCGCCGCGCAGACCCACGGACGTGTCTCATTCGATCGCGGCCAACCCGGCCACGGGTGAGACCTTCGTGGCCCGCCGGGCGGGCAAGGCAGCCGCGATCAGGGCCGTCAGCCAGGCACCGAGGACGACGGCCACGAGTCCCCACCAGGGTGCCGTGAGCAGCACCGGGATGGTTTCGGTGACCATGGCCGAGATCACCGCCGTACCCAACAACCAACCTGCCACGATACCCACGGCACAGGCAGCGGCGGCGATCACGATGGCCTCGCGCCGGATGGTGGCGCCGAGCTGCCGGCGGGAGAGCCCGAGAGCCCGCAGCAGGGAGTTCTCGCGGGTCCGCTCCAGGACGGACAGGGACATGGTCGACGCGATGCCCAGGACCGAGACCAGGACGGCCGCGCCCAGCAGCCCCAGGGCCACCGCCAACATGATGTTGAGGATGTCCACGTAGGAGGCCTTCTCGAACGCGGCCGCGCCGATCTCGAAGGCATTCGTGTCCGTGATCTCCGCGATGTCTCCCAGCGCGGTCTGCGTGGGACGCGAACCGATGCCTCGGGCGAGATCCACGGTGGTCTCACCGGCGCCCTGGGTGACGCCTTCGACGTCGTCCAGGGCGGAGATCTTCTCGACGGCGGCGGCGTCCAGGTTCCTGGAGATGGTGACATCCACCGGGCGCGTCTGCTCGAGGTGTTCGAGCACCGACTTCTGGGCGACGGCGTGACCGGTCAACACGGTGGCCACCAGCGTGATGCCGATGAGCAGCGCCGTGGCCGTCGTCGTCGTGCGTGCCGGGTGACGGGAGGCGTTGGCGGAGGCCAGTGCCGACGGCGTGCCGCCCGGGAGCAGCCGCCCCAGGACCGTGACCACGGTCGGCATCCACAAGCGCGAGGTCAGGATGAGACCCAGGCCCGCTGCCGCGCCGGCCCCGATCCCTGCGAGCGGCTGGTTGTGGACCATGGCCGCCCAGACCAGGACCGAGGCCCCCGCCAGCAGCAGAACCACCCCGAGGGCGGTGCGGACCACGGGCAGGCGGTTGTCGCTCCTGGAACCGCGCATGCCGTCCAACGGGGAGGCCTGCATGGCACGCCGTGCGGGGCCCAGGGAGGCGAGCAAGGTGATGACGACGCCCAGGGCGATGCCGATCGCGAGGTCGCGCGGGCTGACCGCGACGACCACCCAGTTGGGCAGCAGTGGTGAGAGAGCGAACGCCAGGCCGGTCACGGCGGCCACACCCAGAACCGAGCTGATCACCCCGATCGCGACGGCTTCCATGACCACGCCGCGCCGCAACTGTGCACCCGTGGCACCCATGCACCGGAGGAGCGCCAGCTCCCGAGCACGCTGGGCGGTGAGCACGCCGAAGGTCGTGGTGATCACCAGGAAGGCGACGATCGCAGCCAGCAGCGCGAAGGCCATCAGGAAGGCCAGCATGATGTTGCTGTCCCCGGACATGGCCTCCAACTGCTGGTCGGAGAGTTCCTGCGGGGTCTGGACGTCGACGTCCACGCCCGTGTCCTCCAACTGGGTGGTCACCTGGTCCCGGACATGCTCAAGGTCCGCACCGGGGGACAGCAGCAGCTGGGTGTCGAAGGAGGTGGGCAGACTGTCGACGCCGCCCGGGACCATGTCCGCGAGTTGATCCTCGGTGACCCAGGTGTTGATCGACGCCTCCATCTCCGGTGCGTCCACGATGCCCACCACGCGCAGCTCCGTCGCGGTCGGCGTGGCCCGGTCCGTACCGGTCAACGGTGCACCGGGTCCCTGCATCGCGGCGGTCACAGGAACCGTCCGGTCGATCGAGAGCCCGCCCCGTTCGGCCAGGTCCGCGGTCACCACGACCTCACCGGAATCCTGCGCCATCCGACCCTCCGTGAACTCCCACGGGAAGATCGCGCCATCGGTGGGGGCTGGGGCGGCGTACATCGGGGCATCGGCCGGGTTCTTGCCCTCGATCTGCGCGGCGACCATGGTCTGCGACCACGCGGTCTGCACGCCGTCGATTTCGGTCAAGGCGTTGACGTCCTCGACGGTGAGACCCTCCGAAGCTTCCATGCTGCCGCCACCCTCGGGCATGGCCACGGAGACCACCAGGTCTGAGTTCTTGGTCATGGCGGTGAGGGTCCCGACCATGGAGGCGTTCAACGTCGAATTGAGAATGAACGCGGCCGAGGCGAAGGCCGCGGAGACGGCCACGCACAGGGCAATCAGCACGTAGCGCGCCCATTGCAGGCGCAGGCGGGACAACACGATGCGACGCATCAGAGCGCACCCCCTCGGCGTTCGTCGGAGACGATCCGGCCGTCCTGAACCATGATCGTGCGGTCCGTGTAGTCGGCCACCCGGGCGTCGTGGGTCACGACCACCACGGTGTTGCCCTCTTCGTGGACCGTCCGCGCGAGCAGCCCGAGCACCTGGGCCGTGGTCTCCGTGTCCAGGGCACCGGTCGGCTCGTCGGCGATGATGACGTCCGGTTCCGTGATGAGCGCACGGGCGATCGCCACCCGCTGCTGCTGACCGCCCGAGAGCTCATCGGGCCGGTGGTCCAGTCGTTCGGAGATGCCCAGAGCCTCGGCCACGCGCTCCAGGCGCCGGGCCTGCAGCTTCTTGCCCGCCAGGGTGAGCGGCAGCTCGATGTTCTGCCGGGCGGTGAGGACCGGGACCAGGTTGAAGGCCTGGAAGACGAAGCCCACGTGCTCGCGGCGGAACTCGGTGAGTTTCTTGTCGTTCATGCGCGTGATGTCCCGCCCGCCCACGCGGATGCTGGTCTCCGGCCGGTCGTCGGGGGAGTCCAGGCCCGCCAGGCAGTGGACCAGGGTGGACTTGCCGGAACCGGAGGGTCCGACGACGGCGGTGAAGGTGCCGCGTTCGATGCGCAGAGAGACGTCATTGAGCGCTGTGACCTTGAGTTCACCGTCGCCGTAGGTCCGGGACACGTGCTCGGCCAGGACGGCGGGAGCGGCCTCGCTCTCGGCCCCAGAGGCCCACGGGGTCTGTGCCGAATCCTGCGTCGGGTTATGGGAAGTGGAGGTGGCAGATGTGGTGCTGGAACTCAGCGGGGTGCTTGACATGGCATCCATGGTCCACGGCGGGGTGAGGCCGGCACATCGCCCCGCGGGTCCATCTGTGATGATGACGGGATCATCCCGGGGTATGACGTCCGGATTTGTTGCCGTCCCGTGGATCACATCACGGCGGACAGTCCTTTGACCAGGGCAGCGAGGCCGCCGAGGCCGGCGATCACCAGGGCCAGGGTCCGCGCCTGGAGGGGATTGACCCTGCTTTCGAGCAGCGTTCCGAGGCCGACCCCGCCCAGGACCAGCCCGATGACCACGGGCACCAGCCACCATGGTGGGAGATGGGGTTGCCCCGTGGCCCCGAGCACCGACTTGGTGAGCACGGAGAACAGGCCCATGGACATGAAGATGGGCTGCAACGTGGCCGCGAACGTCCGTTGATCCCACCGGGTCAGGCGCGCGGCGATCACCATCGCCGGAGCGGCCACACCCGCCGTCGTGTTGAGCACCCCTCCGATCAGACCCGTGACCGGTAGCGCGACCTTGGAATCCAGGTGCGGCAGGCGCGGGGTGGTGATCGTGAGGGCCAGGGCGATCAGCACCAGCAGCCCGATGCCGATCTGCAGCCAGGCGGTGGGCAACACCAGGACCAGCAGGGCTCCCAGGACCGCTCCAGGCAACGCCGTGGCGACGACGACCGCGGCCTTGCGCCACTGCACCCGGTCCCGAACGGAGAGCATGATGGTGAAGCCCGAGACCGTGGTGGTCGCGTTGGTCATGAGCACACCCGCGACCGGCCCCAGGATCAGCGAGAGGACCGGCGTCACCACCAGGCCAACGCCGGTGCCGGAGAGCCGTTGGAGGGTGGACCCGACGACGATCGCCAGGCTCGCCCACAGAGCGGGCGTGAGACTGAGATCAGTCATGCCGCGGCCGGGCCATGTCCACGGCGGATTCGGCCAAGGCCAGCCCCACGCCGTCGTACAGCTGGATCACGACGTCGGCCCCCTGTTCGCGGATCTCGCGCACCTGGTCGTCGTACTGGGCCACGGCGGCCACCACGCCGTCGAACCCGCTTTGGTGCAGGCGGCGGAGTGCTTCCAGGTTGGTGCCGTGGAACGGCATGGCCAGCACCGCGATGTTCACGTGCTCGCTCATCTTGAGGCGGTCCCAGAAATCCGGGTCCGTGGCATCCGCTTCTTCGACCAGATAGCCGTTGGCGGAAAGGGATTCCACGCGTTCGGCACTGCTTTCGACGCCCACCACTCCGTAGCCGAACTGGTCGCGTAGTTCCTCGTAGGCACTGCGACCGATGCGGCCCATGCCCAGCACCACGGCGGTGGCGCCGTCGAGGTCGATGGGGCGTTCGTGGACGTGGACCTTGTCCTCCGGCCACCGGGGCAGCACCCGACGTGCGATGGCCAGGACGGTGTCCCGACGGCGGCCCACCAGGGGCGCGACCACCATGCTCAGGGCCACCGCCACGGTGATCGCGATGAGCCAGGTTTCGGGCAGCATGCCGGCCTCCACGCCGACGGCCGTGACGATCAGCGCAAACTCCGAGTAGTTGCTCAGGGCGAGCCCCGCGAACACCGATGTGCGGCGCCGCAGGCGGTTCATGTGCAGCAACCAGATGTAACCGACGGACTGGGCCGGGAGCAGGAGCATCAACAGCGTGCCCACCAACAGTGCTTCACCCGTGACCACACCCGCGATGCCGATCGAGACGAAGAACGCCACCAGCAGGAGTTCCTTGAGACCCATGAGCAGCCGGGAGAGTTCGCCCGCGGCGGGGTGTCCGGCCATCAGGACGCCCACGATCAACGCACCCAGGTCGCCCTTGAGGCCCAGAGCCCCGAAGAGCGCGTACCCGGGCACCAGGGCCATGGCGACCCCGAACACCGCTTGCATCTCGCCGTGGGGCAGCACGTCCCAGACCTTGCGCAGAACCCAGATCAAGGCGGGTAGGAACACCAACAGGACGGCCCACGGAGAGGGCCAGTGACCGGAGGAAGCCGTGATGAACACGACGGCGGCGACGTCCTGAAGGATCAGGATGCCGATCGCGATCCGCCCGTAGTAGGACTGCGCCTCGGCGTGTTCGTCCAGGATCTTGACCACCAGGACGGTCGAGGAGAACGACAGCGCGAAGCCGATCAACGCCAGGGTCCCCACGTCCTGACCAACCAGCAGTGGCGCGCCGAACAACCCGAGCACCCACATGCCCAGCATGCCGATCGAAATGCTCAGGATCCCGTGCACCCCGGCGGTCTGCCAGACCTCACGGGAGAGCAAGGACCGGACGTCGAGCTTGAGGCCGATGCCGAACAGGAGCAGTGTCACGCCCAGATCGGCGGCGGTGTGCAGCCCGGGCAGCGGCTCGACGTCCAGGCCGTTGAGGATGAAGCCGGCGGCCAGGAATCCGATGAGCGGGGGGAGTCTGACCAGGACAGCCACGAGCCCGGCAAGGAAGATCACCGTCAGATAGACCGCCACGGCTCCCACGTGCTTGCTGACCCCCTTGACGCTCCACGTCTCCGACGTGCACAAAGGGCGGTTCACCCGCCCCGAGAACATCTGGAATCAGGGTAGCGGTGATCACACCGCCCCGTTGTGCCCCAAAGGGTAGACTCTCCGGCGGACCGCTGTGATTCCGACGGCGGATGTGATCGCCCGATCAGTGGTGGTCCACGCTCCTCGCAGTCGAACCCCGCCGGGCGCTGCGAATCCCGGTGCCGCACGACAGGCACCCACCCCATCGAAGAGAGACTTCACACGCATGAGCACTGCCCAGCGAACCGACCTCCGCAACGTCGCCATCGTGGCCCACGTGGACCACGGCAAGACCACCATCGTGGACGCGATGTTGCAGCAGACCAACGCGTTCTCCGCGCACGGTGAGGTCGAGGAACGCGTGATGGACTCGGGTGACCTGGAGAAGGAAAAGGGCATCACCATCCTGGCCAAGAACACCACGGTGTTCTACAACGGCCCCTCGGCCAACGGTGAGAACATCACCATCAACGTGATCGACACCCCCGGCCACGCCGACTTCGGTGGTGAGGTCGAACGCGGTCTGTCGATGGTCGACGGCGTCGTGCTGCTGGTGGATGCCTCCGAGGGACCGCTGCCGCAGACCCGTTTCGTGCTGCGCAAGGCCCTCGAGGCCAAGCTCCCCGTGATCCTGGTGGTCAACAAGATCGACCGCCCGGACGCCCGTTCCGAGGAGGTCGTGGGCGAGTCGATGGACCTGCTGCTCGGCCTTGCCTCCGACATCGCCGAGGACTACCCAGAGATGGACCTGGACGCCGTTCTGGACGTCCCCGTGGTCTACGCCTCCGGCAAGGCGGGCCGCGCCTCCACGGAGAACCCCGGGGACGGCAACCTGCCGGACAACGAGGACCTGGAGCCGCTGTTCAAGACGATCATCGAGCACATCCCCGCTCCCTCCTACGACGACGAAGGCGTGCTCCAGGCACACGTGACCAACCTGGACGCCTCCCCGTTCCTGGGCCGCCTGGCCCTGCTGCGCATCTTTAACGGCACCCTCAAGAAGGGGCAGACCGTTGCGTGGGCACGTTCCAACGGTGAGATGAAGAACGTCCGCATCTCCGAGCTGCTGGCCACCAAGGGCCTGGAGCGCGAACCCGCCGAATCGGCCGGGCCGGGCGAGATCGTCGCCGTCGCCGGCATCGAGGACATCACCATCGGTGAGACGCTCACGGACCCGGAGAACCCGGCCCCGTTGCCCCTGATCCACGTGGACGATCCCGCGATCTCCATGACCATCGGCATCAACACCTCCCCGCTGGCCGGTCGCGTCAAGGGCGCCAAGGTCACCGCGCGGCAGGTCAAGGACCGTCTGGACAAGGAGCTGGTGGGCAACGTGTCCCTGCGGGTCCTGCCGACTCAGCGTCCGGATGCTTGGGAGGTGCAGGGGCGCGGTGAGCTGGCCCTGGCGATTCTGGTGGAGCAGATGCGCCGTGAAGGTTTCGAGATCACCGCTGGCAAGCCGCAGGTCGTGACCAAGGAGGTCGACGGCAAGCTGCACGAGCCCGTGGAGCGTATGACCATCGACACCCCGGAGGAGTTCCTGGGCGCGATCACCCAGCTCATGGCCGCTCGCAAGGGCCGCATGGAGTCCATGACCAACCACGGCACCGGCTGGGTTCGCATGGAGTTCCAGGTGCCCTCCCGCGGTCTGATCGGTTTCCGCACCCGTTTCCTCACGGAGACCCGCGGCGCCGGCATCGCCTCCTCCTACTCGGACGGCTACGAGCCGTGGGCCGGGGAGATCGAGTACCGCACCAACGGTTCGCTGGTCGCCGACCGCGCCGGCGTGGCCACGCCGTTCGCCATGATCAACCTGCAGGAACGCGGCACGATCTTCGTGAAGCCCACGCAGGAGGTCTACGAAGGCATGATCGTGGGTGAGAACGCCCGTGCCGATGACATGGACGTCAACATCACCAAGGAGAAGAAGCTCACCAACATGCGCTCCTCCACGGCGGACAACTTCGAGAACCTGACCCCGCCCAAGATCCTCACCCTCGAGGAATCCTTGGAATTCGCCCGTGAGGACGAGTGCGTGGAGGTCACCCCGGAGGCGATCCGCATCCGCAAGGTGATCCTGGACGGCAACGAGCGCGTCAAGGCTGCTCGCCAGCGGGCACGTGCCTGAGCTTTCCCCCTCGGCCGACGCAACGCCGTCGTACCCACAGCAGGGTACGGCGGTGTTGCCGCATGCGCGGCGTTCCCTGCTGCCCGAGGGACAGGGAATCCACGGTGCGCGGGTGCTCTACGTCCACGCCCACCCCGACGACGAAACGGTGGTCACGGGTGCCTCGATCGCACAGCTGGCGCGCGGTGGGGCCGAGGTTCACCTGCTGACCATGACCCGTGGCGAACGGGGGGAGGTCATCCCGGAGCTGCTGCGGCACCTGGAGGTGGGGCAGCCGGCCAACAACGACGACGGCACCGCGTTGGGGGAGTACCGCATCCACGAACTGGCCGCGGCCTGTGCTGCGTTGGGTGTGCGCAACCAGGTGTTCGCGGGGCGGGCCCCGGCCATCGACCCGTCCGTCGGGTTGAGCAACGGGCGGGACCGGTATCTGGATTCCGGCATGTCCTGGGGGCCCGACGGCCGTGCCCGGGCGGCCGCGGACGTGTCGTCGGCCGCGCTCACGGCAGTGCCGGTGGAGGAGGCTGCGGCGCACGTCGCCGCGGCCATCCGCTCCCTCCGGCCCGCGGCCGTGGTGACTTACGACGACGACGGCGGCTACGGCCACCTGGACCATATCCGCACCGCGCAGGTGACCCTGCGGGCCGTGGAGCTGGCTCGCACCGCCGGGGCCGGTGGGGACGGCTGGAACGTGCCGCTGACCTGGGCGATCGAGGGCGAGTTCTCGTCCGAGGACAACCGGGTCCAGGCAGTGGTCGAAGCCGGACCCGCGGGCCTGGCCGCCAAGCGCGCCGCGCTGGAAGCCCACGAGACGCAGGTGACCCTGCCCGCGGATCCCGCCGATCTGACCTTCCGGTTCTCCAACGGGGTGCCGCAGAAGATCAGCGGCGTGGAGACGTTCCGGCTGCTGCGCGGAGACCCGGACGTGGTGCCTTCCTCGTCGGATGGAGCAGCCGGTTCTGCCGGACTTCCCGGTTCCGCCCGGGCCTCCCGCGCGGGTCGCCATCCACTGGAACAGGCCTCCCTGCCGGTGACCCTCACCGTTGCGGTTGTGGGTGGCCTGCTGGCGGGGATCCTGGGCACGGGGGTGCACGGGAACATCTGGCGTCCCGTGCAGGGCCTGACCATTCCGTGGGGTGTGGTGTTGGCACTGGCGTTGCTGACCAGCATGTCCGTGTGGGCGGGAACCACCACGCGCCGCATCTGGGCCGCCGCGGTGCCCGGGATGGTTGCCTACGTGGTCGCCTTCGTCCTGGCTTTCGGGCGCTCGGACTCCCCGCTGATCGTGATGACCACGGATTCGGCGGTCGGCTTGGTCGGCTGGGCCTGGTTCGTCGGGATCCTGCTGTCCACCTTCGTGTCCGTGCTTGTGGTGGGCCGTTGGTGGCGCAGGCGCCGTCGCGAACACGTGCCCGCCGCGCCGAAACCGCAGTTCGATCGCCCCTGATGCCGACTGCGCAGTTTGATCGCCCCTGAACCGTTCAGGAGCGATCAAACTGCGCACTCGGCAGCGAAGTCGGCTCAGTCGCGGGGGCGTCGAGGCGGCGGGGGAGGAACACGCTTGGCCAGACGGACGGCCTCCCACGGGATCCTGACCTCACCCTGCCGGGTGTCCAGGACCAGAGGGTCCCCTTGACCGGGGTCATGGCCGCCGTCGTTGTCGGAGAGAAGGCTCGGAGACGAGACCGGACCCACGATCGTGCCGATGGAGTCGGTGAACTTTTTCCCGGACGTGTTCCCGTCGGGAAGTGCCCAACGCACCGTGACCCGCGTTCCGACGGGGAGGGAGCGAAGCAGTGCGACGGCGGGTACGGAGGTGTTCACGCAGCCACGGTAGCCGGATGTTTCCTACATGACATTCCGTCTTGGGCCTCTTGGGCAACGCCGTAGGATGGTCCGGAACCAACCGTGAGAAAGGATCGCGAGCTTTATGACGTACGTGATCGCCCAGCCTTGTGTCGACGTCAAGGACAAGGCTTGTGTGGAAGAGTGCCCCGTCGATTGCATCTACGAAGGTGAGCGCTCGCTGTACATCCACCCGGATGAGTGCGTGGACTGCGGCGCTTGCGAACCCGTGTGCCCGGTGGAAGCCATCTACTACGAGGACGACACCCCCGAGGAATGGGCGGAGTACTACAAGTACAACGTCGAGTTCTTCGACGACCTCGGTTCGCCCGGCGGTGCCGCCAAGCTCGGCAACACGGGCAAGGACCACCCCGGTATCGCTGCGCTGCCGCCGCAGAATCAGGACTGACACGTGACGGATTCGCCGCGCGCCTTCGGCCTGTCCCTGCCCGAATACCCGTGGGAGGCCATGGCGCCTTACCGGCGTACCGCGCAGCAGCACCCGGACGGCGTGGTGGACCTTTCCATCGGTACGCCTGTCGACCCCACGCCGTTGGTGGTTCAGGACGCGTTGGCCGCCGCGGCGGACGCGCCCGGTTACCCGACGACGCACGGCACCGCCGCTCTGCGCGAGGCGATCGTTGGCTGGTATGCCCGACGCCGCGGTGTGGCGGGGCTCAGCCCGGAGCAGGTCATGCCCACGGTCGGGTCGAAGGAACTGGTGGCCTGGTTGCCGCTGCTGCTCGGCCTGCGCGCCGGTGACGTGGTGGTTCGCCCCACGGTGGCTTATCCGACCTATGACATCGGCGCTCAGATCGCCGGTGCCGAGCACGTGGCGGCGGACGATCTGGACGAACTCGACGACGACGTGCGTTCGCGCGTGCGGTTGGTCTGGGTCAATTCGCCCGGGAACCCGACGGGCATCGTGCGCTCCGCCGAGTCGCTCAAGAAACTTGTGGACCAGGCCCGGGCGCTCGGCGCCGTCGTCGCCTCCGACGAGTGCTACGCCGAACTCGGCTGGGGTGACTGGGATGTCGAGCGCGGTGGGACGCGCGTGCCGTCCGTGCTGGACCCTGAGGTCAGCGGGGGAGACCTGTCCCTGCTGTTGAGCGCGTACTCGCTGTCCAAACAGTCCAACCTCGCCGGTTACCGGGCAGCCTTCCTGGCGGGTGACCCGGAGCTGATGAAGGATCTGGTCAACTCCCGCAAGCACGCAGGAATGATCGTGCCCGCGCCGGTCCAGGCCGCCATGCAGACGGCGCTGAACGACGACGCCCACGTTGCCGCTCAGAAGGCCCTCTACCGTGGCCGCCGGGAGCGACTGTTGCCTGCCCTGCAAAGTTTCGGCCTGGCGGTCGAGCACTCGGAGGCCGGATTGTACCTCTGGTGCCGACCGACCGGTTCACAAGAGGACACGTGGAACACCGTGGGGCGGTTCGCCGACCTTGGCATCGTCGTGGGCCCCGGCGTGTTCTATGGTGACGCGGGCTCGGGATACGTGCGGGTGTCCCTGACCGGCTCCGACGAGCGGATCGACGCCGCGGTCCATCGGCTGAACGGCGCCTGAGGCCCGCTCGGACGATGCCCCAGGTCTGGCCCCGGACACGTTGGGACGGGGTTTCCGGCGCTGTCCGCCGTGGGCGCAGAATTGGCACGTTCCCAGGACAAGCGAGTAAGTTGGACTACAGCGATCCTGTGTCCTGAGGCACTCGTGTGACCGATACACCGTTGTGTCGGCCATCTCTCTCAGCACCGACGCCGAACTCACATCATGGGGAGCGCCGGAACCACGCACGACCTACAGGGTCAACGATCGACGAACTATCACCGCGGAGGACATTCATGAGCGAGTCTGCACATGACGCCAAGAACGTTCAGTTGAACTACGAGGGCGGAACCCTCGACCTGCCCGTTCTTGAGGCCACCGAAGGCAACAACGGCTACGGCGTCAGCTCGCTGCTCAAGGACACCGGCAACGTGGTGTTCGACCCCGGTTTTGTGAACACGGCCAACGCTCGTTCGGCCATCACCTACATCGACGGCGCCAACGGCATCTTGCGCTACCGGGGCTACCCGATCGAGGAGCTCGCGGAGAAGTCCAACTTCGTGGAGGTCGCCTACCTGCTGATCTACGGCGAGCTGCCGACTCCCGAGCAGTACCAGGACTTCGAGCATCGCATCACCACGCACACGATGGTGCATGAGGACCTCAAGATGTTCTTCAACGGGTTCCCGCGCTCGGCCCATCCCATGCCGGTGCTGTCCTCTGCGGTCTCCGCGCTGTCCACGTTCTACGCGGATTCGCTGGACCCGCACGACCCGCAGCAGGTGGAGATCTCCACCATCAGGCTTCTTGCCAAGGTGCCCACTCTCGCGGCTTACGCGTACAAGAAGTCCGTGGGGGAGCCCATGCTCTACCCCCACAACGAACTGAACTACTCCGAGAACTTCCTCCGCATGTGCTTCGGTGTACCGGCCGCCAATTACGAGGTGGACCCGGACATGGCCAAGGCCTTGGACATCCTGCTCATGCTGCACGCGGATCACGAGCAGAACTGCTCGACTTCGACCGTGCGCCTGGTCGGTTCCTCCGAGGCCAACATCTTTGCGTCCGTCTCCGCGGGTGTGAACGCCCTCTACGGCCCGCTGCACGGCGGCGCCAACGAAGCCGTGCTCAAGATGCTCGGCCAGATCCAGAACGAGGGCATGGACCCCGACACGTTCATGGAGAAGGTCAAGAACAAGGAGGACGGGGTCAAGCTCATGGGCTTCGGCCACCGCGTGTACAAGAGCTACGACCCCCGCGCCCAGATCATCAAGGGTTACGCCCACGACATTCTGGGCAAGCTCGGTGGCAACAACGAGATGCTGGACATTGCCCTGAAGCTCGAGGAAAAGGCTCTGGCGGACGACTACTTCGTGGAGCGCAAGCTCTACCCGAACGTCGACTTCTACACCGGCCTGATCTACAAGGCCATGGGCTTCCCGGAGCGCATGTTCACGGTCCTGTTCGCGATCGGTCGTCTGCCGGGCTGGATCGCCCAGTGGCGGGAGATGATCGAGGATCCGGAGACCAAGATCGGCCGCCCGCGCCAGCTCTACGTGGGCGAAGGCGAACGCCACTACCCCCAGCGCTGAGGCCCCGGCCCCACCTCACCCGCTGACTTCGGGGTTGTTCCGCCTATTCGACCGAATAGGCGGAACAACCCCGAAGTCAGCGCAGGGGGAGGGAGAGGATTCGGCTGTCAGCCCTCGTAGCCGTTGGGATTGTTCTTCTGCCAGTTCCAGTGGTCGCGGCACATGGTGTCCATGTCCCGGTCGGCGGACCAGCCCAGATCGGCCAGCGCAGCGGAGGCATCCGCGTAGGTCGTGGCGGCGTCGCCGGGGCGGCGGTCCACGATCTCGTACGGGATCTCCACACCGGAGGCCTTCTGGAACGCGTCGCGCACCTCCAGGACGGAGTACCCGTGCCCGGTGCCCAGGTTCCAGACCTTGAGCCCGCCGTTGGCGGCCAGCCAGTCCACGGCCTTGACGTGTCCGTCGGCCAGATCGACCACGTGGATGTAGTCACGCACACCGGTGCCGTCGGGAGTGGGGTAGTCGTTGCCGAAAACCCGCAGCTTCTCGCGCCGCCCCACGGCCACCTGGGCCACGAACGGCATCAGGTTGTTCGGGATGCCGCGCGGGTCCTCGCCGATGCGCCCCGATTCGTGCGCGCCCACCGGGTTGAAGTAACGCAAAAGCGCCACGTTCCAGCGGTCGTCGGCGGCGGCCAGATCGGTCAGGATGTCCTCGATCTGCTCCTTCGTGCGCCCGTACGGGTTGGTGGCGTCCTTGTCGACCTTCTCCGTCAGCGGCATGGTCTCCACCTCGCCGTACACGGTCGCGGAGGAGGAGAACACGATGGTGCGGCAGTCGTTGTCCTCCATGGCGTGCAGCAGGTTCAGCGTGCCCGCCACGTTGTTGGTGTAGTACCACAGCGGCTTCTCGGAGGACTCGCCCACGGCCTTCAGCCCGGCAAAGTGGATCACGGCCTCCGGCTTCCAGGTCTCGAAGACCCGGTTGAGCGCGGGGACGTCCAGGAGGTCGACCTGCTCGAACCCCAGGGTTTCCTTCCCCGCCAGCTCATGCACCCGCTCCAGGGAAGCCTGGGAGGAGTTGGCCAGGTTGTCCAGCACGACGACGTCGTGCCCGGCTTCGAGCAGGGACAACACGGTGTGCGAGCCGATGTATCCGGTCCCGCCGGTGACGAGAATTCGCATGAAACGCCTTTCTGTTGGTGTGGCTCGGAAGGTGGCGGACGATCCCCGTGCCCGCCGGCCGCCAGCCGATCAGTTCTTGTGCAGAGCCTCGTTGAGTTCCACGGTGCGTCCGGCGCGGGGGAGGACCTCCACAGCACCGGTCTGCGAGTTGCGGCGGAACAGCAGGTTCGCAATTCCAGAGAGGTCCACGGCCTTGACCACACGGGCGCCGTCGTTCTCCGTGCCGCCGTCGGGTCCGGTGGCCCCGTTGCCCAGGACGGTCACGCGCGTGCCGGCGGTGACGTAGAGGCCGGCCTCCACCACGCAGTCGTCCCCGAGTGAGATCCCCACGCCCGCGTTGGCGCCCAACAGGACGCGCTCGCCCAGCCGGATGCGCTGCTTGCCGCCCCCGGAGAGCGTGCCCATGATCGAGGCGCCGCCGCCGATGTCCGTGTGATCACCGATGACCACGCCGGCCGAGATGCGGCCCTCCACCATGGCGGAGCCCAGGGTCCCGGCATTGAAGTTCACGAAACCTTCGTGCATGACCGTCGTGCCCTCCGCCAGGTGCGCACCCAGACGGATCCGGTCCGCGTTGCCGATCCGCACACCGGTGGGCACGACGTAGTCGACCATGCGGGGGAACTTGTCCACGGACAGGACCGTGACGTTGCCGCTGGCCCGCAGTCGCAGGAGGGTGAACTGCAGTTCCTCCGCCAGGACCGGGCCGCGCGAGGTCCAGGCGACATTGGCCAGTAGCCCGAAGATCCCGTCCAGGTTCAGGGTGTTCGGCTGGACCAGGCGGTGGGAGAGCAGGTGGAGGCGGAGGTAGGCGTCGGCCGCGTCCTTGGGCGCCTCGTCCAGATCGATCACCCGTTCCAGGATTTCCGCGGTGACGTTGCGCTCGGCGTCGGGCACTGCGGCACCGCGCAGGTCGGCGTCCAGGGACGTGTCAGCCTCCCGGGCGAGGACCGGGTTCGGGTACCAGACGTCCAGGATCGTCCCGGCCTTGGGGCCCTCGGCGACAACCGTGGCCAGGCCCAGGCCGGCAGCGTAACGGGGGGCATCTGAATGTGTGGAAGTCATGGGGTCCATCCTACGGACAGCACCCGGTTAGGGTGGTCGGATGACGACCGCGCGCACGGTGCCACAAGTGCCCACACCTCCCGCCTTGGACTTGACGGCCGATCCGGCTGAGCTCACCGCAGCGTTGATCGACGTCGAATCCGTCTCCGGTAACGAGGGACCCTTGGCCGATGCCGTGGAGGCTGCCCTGAGGTCGTATCCGAATCTGCGCGTCCACCGCGACGGCGATGCGATCGTGGCCCGCACGGAGCTGGGCCGTTCGGAGCGGGTGGTGCTCGCGGGCCACCTGGACACCGTTCCGCTGCCGAGCGTTGAAGGCTCGCGGGGGACGGTGCCGTCGTCGTGGTCCGGAACCGACGCCGACGACGACCGGGTCCTGTGGGGGCGCGGGGCCACGGACATGAAGGGCGGCGTGGCGGTCCAACTGGCCCTGGCGGCTTCCCTGACCGAACCCAACCGCGATGTCACGTACGTCTTCTACGACCACGAGGAAGTGGACTCGGCCAAGTCGGGTCTGGCGCGGTTGTACCGCAATGCCCCGGAAATGTTGGAGGCGGATTTCGCGGTGCTGTTGGAACCGACCAACGGGACCGTGGAAGGCGGATGCAACGGGACGCTGCGGTTCACGATCGACCCCGCGGGGCTGGCCGCCCACTCAGGGCGTGCCTGGCGGGGCGAGAACGCCATCCACAAACTCGCCGACGTCCTGAGCGTCCTGGCCGAGTACGAGCCCCGGGAGATCGAGGTCGAGGGACTGGTCTACCGCGAAGGCCTCAACGCCATCCGCATCCAGGGCGGGGTTGCGGGCAACGTGATTCCCGACGCCGCCCGGGTCGAGATCAATTACCGATTCGCCCCCGACAAGTCCTTGGACCAGGCGCAGGAGCACTGCCGGGAGCTGTTCCCCGGACACGAACTGACCTTCGTGGACCTCTCACCGGCGGCGCGGCCGGGACTGGACCGTCCTTCCGCCGCGGCCTTCGTGGACGCCGTCGGGCAGGAACCGCAGCCCAAGTACGGGTGGACGGACGTGGCGCGGTTCTCCGAGAAGGGGGTCCCCGCCGTGAACTTCGGCCCCGGGGACGCCCTGCTGGCACACACCGACGACGAGCACGTCACCGCTGCAGCCATTCGGGACTGTCACCGGGCGCTGGAGAACTGGCTGACCGCCTGACCGCGGCCCTGGGAGTGAGGGAGGCTCTTCTGCCCGAGCAGTGCAGCGCGGGCAGGAGAGCGACTGGTCACCGAGCGGCCGGTGCCACGGCGGCGGGCGCGGGCGCGACCGTGGGTTTGGTGCGTCCCGAGGTCCGGTAGCTCAGGAACCCGGAGAGCCATTGGGCCAGGGAGGTCAGGGCGAAGTTGATGACCACGAAGATCACCGCGGCCATGAGCAGCGTTTGGAGAATGTTCCCGTCGCCCGAACCCAGCCGCCGGGCCGAGGCGAGCAATTCGGGGTACGTGATGATGTAGCCCAACGCGGTGTCCTTGAGGATCACCACGAACTGGCTCAGGAGCGACGGCAGCATGGCGGTCAAGGCCTGCGGCAGGAGAATGCTGCGCAACGTCTGGGACTCGGTGAGCCCCACGACCAGTCCGGCTTCACGTTGCCCCCTGGGCAGCCCGTGCACGCCCGAACGGATCAGTTCCGCGATCACGGAGCCGTTGTAGAACATGAGTGCCAGGACCACGGCCCAGAACGGGGTCTCCGTGGGTTGAACGATTCCAGTCCGTCCGATCCCCAGGTAGAAGAAGATCATCATGACCAGCACGGGGACCGCGCGGAAGAACTCGACCACCACAGTGGAGACGGCGCGGACCACGGCCAGGGAGGACAACCGCCCCACGCCGAAAACCAGCCCGAACACCACGGACAGCACCACGGCCAGGCCAGCGGCCTTCAACGTGGAGAGGATGCCGGGCAAGAAGAAGTTCTCCCAGGACCGTGCGGTGAACAGCTGCGTCCACTTGGTCGCCTCCAGCTGGCCCTGGTCCGCCAACTTGCCCAGGACCACCCAGGCCAGGGCTGCCACAAGAAGGAGCCCGACAACGTTCAGGACCAGGGTGATGACCCGGCCGCGCGGACCTTGGACGTCGAACAGGACGTTCTGAGCATTCGAAGCCATCAGCGCACCACCGCAAACTTCCGTGAGGCCCATGTGGTCAGCAGCCCCACCGGGACCACGATGAGCACGAAGCCCACAGCCACGGTCAGGAAGACTGCAATGATCACGTCGGGCCGGAACTCGATCATGGTCTTCATCAGGGCGGAGATCTCCGTCACGGAGGCCGCGGCGGCCACCGTGGTGTTCTTGGTCAGGGCGATCAGCGTGTTGCCCAGCGGGGTGATCGCACCGCGCAACGCCTGCGGGAAGATGATCATCCGTGCCGAGGGGAGGAACCCCAGACCGATCGCCCGGGCGGCTTCGGCCTGCCCGACGGGCACGGTGTTGACCCCGGAGCGGATGGCCTCGCACACGAACGCCGCGTGATACACCGTCAGGCCGATCACGGCGTAGCGGAAGAAGTTCTGGTTGAAGTCCGCGCTCAGATTGATCTGCAGCTGGCTCCACACACCGAGCACCAGGAAGACCAGGATGATGGTCAGCGGGGTGTTTCGGATCGTATTGACGTAGGCCGCTCCCATCCACCGCAGGGAGGCGATGGGCGATATGCGCATCAGCGCCAGGACGCTGCCCAGCACCATTGACCCGATCGCGGCGAAGAAGGTCAGTTTGATGTTGACCCAGAACGCGGCGGCCACGTCGAACTGTTGGAACAGACTCGCGAAGTCGGCGAAGTAACTACTCACGATGCCTCTCGAAGGCTGGAGGTGGTCAGGGACACCGGGTGTGCGCGGAACTTGCGGCCACGTCGCGGCCCGTGGTTCGAGGGACCTGAGGGTGCCGTGAGGTCCCGGCACCCTCAGGCGGGTCAGGAGGCGCAGGCCTCAGGCGTGGGCGGGTTGAGGTCCTTGTTGTAGGAGTAGTCAGCGCCCTCGGTGTTGGAGGTCACGGCTTCCTCCCACGCGCCGTCGTCGATCATCTTCTCGATCGCGGCGTTGATGTCCTCGCACTTGTCCGAGCCCTTGGGCAGGCCGACGCCGTACTTCTCCTCGGAGAAGGTGTTGCCGACCACGCGGAACTTGCCCTTGTTGGCATCCGTGGAGGCCAGACCGGCCAGGATGATGTCGTCGGTGGTCACGGCGTCCACGCCGCCGGAGCCGAGCATGGTCACGCAGTCCGCGTAGCCGCTCTGCTCCACCAGGTTGACCCCGGGGACCTCTTCCCGGACGTTCTCCGCGGAGGTGGAGCCGGTGACCGAGCACAGGTTCTTGCCGGCCAGGTCCTCGGGGCCCTTGATCGAATCGTCGTCGGAACGCACCAGCAGGTCCTGTCCGGCCACGAAGTACGGGCCAGCGAAGTCCACGGATTCCTTGCGCTCGTCCGTGATGGAGTAGGTCGCGAAGATCATGTCCACCTGGTTGTTGGAGAGCATGTTCTCGCGGTTGGCCGACGGGGACTCGACCCATTCGATCTGGTCCTCGGAGTAACCGAGTTCCTTGGCCACGTACTTGGCGACCTCGACGTCGAAGCCCGTGTACTCGCCACCATCGGCGTAACCCAGACCCGGCTGGTCGTACTTGATGCCGATGCGCAACGTGTCGCCGTCGCCACCGGCCTGATCGCCGCCACCACCGCCGCAGGCGGACAGCGTCAGGGCGGCCGCGGCTGCGATGGCGGCCACGCTGTAGAGCTTGTTCTTGTGGTGCATTGTTCTCCCGATCTCGAATGAGGGTGTGAGGGTTCCGGCGCCGCCGGGCGGCGCTGCCGGGTGAAGGATCGTTCGGGCCCCGACGACGACGTCGGGGACCTAGAGCGTCAGTGGTTCAGGATCTTGCTGAGGAAGTCCTTGGCTCGGTCGGACTGCGGGTTGGCGAAGAACTCCTCCGGGGTGTTCTGTTCGACGATCTGGCCGTCGGCCATGAACACCACGCGGTCCGCGGCGCGCCGGGCGAAGCCCATTTCGTGGGTCACGACGATCATCGTCATGCCCTGTTTGGCCAGCGTGGCCATGGTGTCCAGGACCTCGTTGATCATTTCCGGGTCCAAGGCGGAGGTGGGTTCGTCGAAGAGCATGACCTTGGGGCTCATGGCCAGGGCGCGGGCGATCGCCACGCGTTGCTGCTGACCACCCGAAAGCTGCGCGGGGAGCTTGTCCGCCTGGTTGTCAACGCCCACACGCTTGAGCAGTTCCATCGCGCGCTCTTTGGCTTCCGAGGAGGACTTCCCGCGGACCTTCATGGGACCGAGCGTGACGTTCTGCAACACGGAGCGGTGCGCGAACAGGTTGAAGGACTGGAAGACCATCCCGACGTCGGCCCGGAGTTTGGCAAGAGCCTTGCCCTCCTTGGGCAGCGGCTTCCCGTCGATTCGGATTTCCCCGTCGTCAATGGTCTCGAGCCGGTTGATCGTGCGGCACAGGGTGGACTTGCCGGAACCGGACGGGCCGATGATTACGACGACTTCGCCGCGGCGCACGTCCAGGTTGATGTCTTTGAGCACGTGCAGGCTGCCGTAGTGCTTGTTCACATTGGTGACCTGAACCAGGACCTCGCCGGTCTCAACGGCGATCGGGCTGGTGGCGGTGCTCACTGTCTCGTTGGGCATGAGAGAAAGATAGTGGAAAAAATCACATTGTGATGACGTTCACGTCTCCGAATTGTGAAATGGACCGACTCACGGTGCCGCGGCGGGTTCGGCGCGAAGGAGACCCTGTTTGGGAGGGGCCTGCCGCTACCGTGTAAACCATGACGTCGAACGGATCAGAGACTTCCCCATCAACCGGGTCCGGGGCATCGCGGGAGAGTCCCCGGCCCGACCGAAACAAGTTCCGACACAAGGGACCGATCATCCTTCGCGGACGGGAGCTGCAGCGCAGCACCTCCGATCAACGATTCCTCGAACCCGAGGTCGTGGCGGGCAGGGCCCCCGGGGACTTCACCCGAACAGATCCCTGGCGGGTGCTGCGGATCCAGTCCGAGTTCGTGGACGGGTTCGACACCCTGGCACGGTTGGGCCCGGCGATCTCCGTCTTCGGTTCGGCACGGATCCAGGAGTCCTCTGCCGAATACGCCATGGCCCGCGAGGTGGGGCAGGAACTCGGCAAGGCGGGCTACACGGTGATCACCGGCGGTGGGCCGGGCGTCATGGAGGCGGCCAACCGGGGCGCCCACGACGTGCAGGCCAGCTCCGTGGGACTGGGGATCGAGTTGCCGCACGAGCAGGGCATGAACCCCTACATCGACCTGGGCATCAACTTCCGCTACTTCTTCGTCCGCAAGACGATGTTCGCCAAGTACTCGCAGGGATTCATCGTGCTGCCGGGTGGATTCGGGACCATGGACGAACTCTTCGAGTCCCTCACCCTGGTGCAGACCGGCAAGATGACGCGGTTCCCGGTGGTTCTGATGGGTGGGAAGTTCTGGGCACCGCTGGTGGACTGGATCAAGGACAGCTTGGTACGTGAGGGCATGATCTCCCCTGAGGACCTGGACCTGTTGTACGTCACCGATTCGCCGAGCGAGGCGGTGACGGTCATGCGGGAAGCACACGAGCGTCGTAACGAAGAACTGCGGGCCAAGGCGCGACGAGCGGGTTCGGATTTCGACCCGGAGGAGTTCCTGGAAGGCGACGCCCCGTGAATCAGACCGCCCCCACTCGCGTCCACGTGTGGTTAGGGGCCGTAGGGGCGCGTGCCGCCGGGCTGTTCATGAGTGCACCGTGGTGGGCGCAGGCCCTGATCATCTGGTTGGCCTCCCGCCTCTGGGGTTTCGTGCTCTTCAGTGTGGTGGACCGCCAGGCACCGGATGGGCCCTGGGGTCAATCGCCCCTGGGGTACTCGTCCTTCGTCTCCATCTGGGACGGCCAGTGGTACGAGAAGGTTCACGACGCGGGATACCCCACCGAACTCCCGCGGAATGCGACGGGGACCGTGGCGGCCAACCAATGGGCGTTCTACCCGCTGTTTCCCATGGTGGTCCGGTTGATCACGGGGGCGACGGGCCTGCCCTGGGAGTTCGCCGGTCCGACGGTCGCTTTGGTTGCGGGATTCGCGGCTGCCCCGCTGATTCTCGGCCTGTTCCGGGAGTTCCTTGGCTCTCGTGACGCCCTGTGGGCGTTGGCCGTGGTCGCCTTCGGGCCGGCGTCGCCCGTGCTGCAGACCGCCTACGCGGAGTCACTGCACCTGGCACTGCTGGCCGCAGCCCTGTTATTGGTCCTGCGTGGACACTCCGTGGCCGCCGCGGGAACGATCCTGCTCATGTGCCTGACACGACCCGCCGGTGTCCCGTTCGCAGCGGCGTTGGGACTGACCTGGTTCATCAGGTCCGTCCTGAGGGTCGGAGGGGGACGCCCCGGGGGTCTCACCGGCTGGCTGCGGTTGCTCGACAAATGGTTCTGGTTGGCGCTGTGGTCCTGTGGCTGTGCGTTGTTGTGGCCGGCATTGGCGTGGTGGGCCACGGGTGAAGTTGGGGCCTACACGGACACGGAAACGGCCTGGCGCGGCACGTCTCTGGTGCCTTTTGAGCCGTGGCTGCGATTGGGGAACCGGTTCTTCGGGGTCGGCCTGGGTTGGCTGGCGGTCCTGGTGCTCGTGGGGCTGTTCGCCCTGATCGTGACCACCCGCGTGGTTCGGGAGACCTTGCCGTTGATCGCCTGGATGTGGGTGGTCTGCTATGCGGTATACCTGCTGGCCTTCCTGCACCCGCAGTCCTCGACCTTCCGGTTGCTCATTCCCGTCTTCGTGGTTGCGGCGCCGTTGGTCGCGGTCAGCGAATCCAAGGCCTACCGGTGGGGACTCGTGATCGTGGGGGCGCTGTTACAGCTTGTGTGGGTCGGTTACCTGTGGCAGTGGTCCCCGCTGCCCCAGGGCGGCGACTGGCCCCCGTGATTCGCTTTCCGCCGTCGTCCCCGCTCGCCACGGGGCCACGACGAACGGGCACCCGGGCTGTCTGCCCCGCCTCACCACCCCGGAGGGGAGGGGCTCGGTTCCGGTAAGATGACGGAGAACACCCTTCGATGACAGGAGAACAACCAATGGCGGCTATGAAGCCGAGGACTGGTGACGGTCCCATGGAGGTCACCAAGGAAGGCCGCAGCCTGATCATGCGAGTCCCGCTGGAAGGCGGTGGTCGCCTCGTCGTCGAGCTGAAGGCCGATGAAGCGGCAGAGCTCAAGGGATGCCTGGAAGGCGTCACCTCCTGATCGCAACCCCTTGATGCCATCGGCCCGAGGCCGGGATCAAGGTCCCGGTGGCCCGGACGACAAAGGCCCTCACCGCACCGCGGTGAGGGCCTTTGCACGTGACGATCAGCGTTTGACAGCCACCAGGAGTCCGGATCCCGGCGTCAGGATCGCCGACTGGAAACGTTCGTCCTCACGGAACAACCGGTGGATCTCGCGCTGCACCCGCGTGGACTCCTCGCGGATCACGGGATCGGGGACCTTGTCCTGATCCAACGTGTCCTGAACCAACAGGGTGCCCCCGGGGCGGAGCATCCGCGTCGCCTCGTCCACATAGAGCAGTGTGTTCGCGGCATCCGCGTCCAGGAAGACCAGATCGTAGGCCTCCGTGGTCAGCCGCGGGAGGACCAGGGAAGCGCGGCCGGAGATGGTCCGGACCCGGTTCCCCGCCACCCCCGCCTCGCGGAAGGTGTCGCGAGCAGCCCGGAGCGCGCGGACGTCGGTGTCAATGGTGGTCAGGACCGTGCCGTCGGGCAGGCCCCGAAGAATGGCCGTGCCCGAGACCCCGGCGCCGGTACCGACCTCGACGGCGGAGCGCGGCTTGGCTGCGGCTGTGAGAACCGTCAACGCGGCGGCCACGCCCGGGGTCACAGATCGAATGTTCAAGGCCGTGGCGCGCTCGCGGGCCCGCAACAGCACCTCGTCCTCCCGAGGGTACGCCTCGGCATAGGACCAGCTGGTGGTCTTGCCCCGGCCCATCCACACCTCCCGGTCTGCAATGTCGTCTCTGCGGTGATGTCTGTGTGTCGCGGTCTCTGCTCGGGCTCGGCGCAGTGGGCGCCGCGCGGGAGTTCACACGCTCTGAGCATCCTACTCGTCCGCCCGTGGGGCCCGGATGTGGGGCGGGATCGCGGGCAGCTTCCAGCCCCCGCACAGGTTGGCCGGTGAGCATGGTGGTGTTCCCGTCTGATCGTGCCGACGGCCTTCACGGGCCGAGATGCCCACACATGGATTGACTCAAGGTGCACAAGGTCTTCTGGTCCCACCGCATCGTGGTGACGTCACTGGCGGTGTCCGCGCTGCTCGTCGCCGGCATCGCACTCTCGGGGTGGTACGTCGGCTCCCGGGGGGCCGCGAACTCGGGTGGCTCGCCCACGGTCTCGGGCTCCACCTGGGTGGGGCCGCAAGGGTTGGTTCACACCCAGAACTCCGACGTCGACAGCTTGCGCGACGAAGGATGGACCCTGCCACTGGTCGGCCTCACCGGTTACCGGACCGAGGAACTTCGACAGACGACGGTGGCCGGGCAGCCCGCCGTCGTCGTGAACGTCGAATACCGCGGGAACCGCAGCATCGAGGTGGTCGAGCAACGGGGAGAGGTGGACACCGAGCACCCCGTGGACGGATTCACGGGTCTGCCCGCGACTGCCATGGGGATGGAACCCACCACGGTGGCCGGGAACGTGGTGTGGGTCTACGAGGGCTCCCCGTGGCGGGCCATGATCGTCCACGACGACGTCACCTACACTCTCGTCTCCGACGACGCCCCCGCCCGCATGGCCGCCGTGGTCCAGCAGGTCGAAGCCGGACACCGAGCGATCCTGGAACGCCCAGAGGAACTGGACCGGGGGACCGTTGACACGATTCTGGTCGGGTGGCGCCGGATCCTGGGGCTGCAGTGACCACCGGAGCGACCACCGGAGCTTCCACCGACCGACATCGACTCGAAGCGGACTCGGTCGGCACCCTGCCGACGTCCAGGTGGCTCCACGTCCGACTGCTAATCTCTTAGCCGTGTTCGGTATCAGTGGAGCGGAAGCCATCGTCCTGATCGTCGTGGCGCTGCTCGTCATCGGCCCCGAGCGTCTTCCGGAATACGCGCAGAAGCTCAAGGACCTGGTCAAGTCCGTGCGTCGTTATGCCAGCGGAGCCAAGGACGACCTGCGCGAGACCCTGGGACCCGAGGTCACGGACGTGGACTGGCGGAAGCTGGACCCGCGTCAGTACGACCCCCGGACCATCGTGCGCGACGCCCTGGCCGAGGTGGACCAGGAAGACGCAGCCGAACGACGTCGTAGGGAACGCGAGGAGCGCGAGGCCGCCCGGGAGGCACGCAAGGCCGAACGCGAAGCGGAACGTGAGAACGCCCCGGCCGCCGGGGGATCCACAGCGGCCACCGAGACCTCGACCCTGGTACGGATCACACCGGGCCAGCGAGCGCCCTTCGACACCGAGGCCACCTGAGTCGCCGGAACCGGTGATTCAGCGGGGGGTGACCCCCAGCGACTTGCCCACCAGTCCACGCGGACCGTCGATCGCGTCGGCGACCTCGGTCAACGCCATCGCCGCCGGGGACTCGGGGTGGGACCAGACCACCGGAACGCCGTCGTCGCCGGCCTCACGCAGGGTGACGTCCAGTGGGACGGAACCGAGCACACCCACCGGGTAACCCATCCGTTCGGTCAGGGAACTGGCGATCTTCTCTCCGCCGCCAGAGCCGAAAACCTCCAGCTGCGAGCCGTCGGGCATGACCATGGCGGCCATGTTCTCGACCACCCCGGCCACCGTCTGATCCGTCATGGCGGCAAGGGACCCCGCGCGCTCAGCGATTCCGGTCGCGGCCTGCTGCGGTGTGGAGACCACCAGGACCTTGGAATGCGGCAGTTTCTGGGCCACGGAGATGGCGACATCGCCTGTCCCCGGAGGCAGATCGAGCAGCAGATGGTCCAGGTCCCCGAAGTGGACGTCGGCCAGGAACTGTTCGATGGCCCGGTCCAGCAACGGGCCGCGCCAGACCACGGGGGTTGCGGGGTCGGTGAACATGCCGATCGAGATGACTTTGACCGTCCCCGGGGTGCCGGAGTCCTTGCGCGCGGCCTCCGGGACCTCCACCACGGCGGGCAGAATCATGTCGCCCACCTGGGTGGGGCCGCGGTGGATCCCGAACAGGCCCGGGATGGAGAAGCCGTGAATGTCAGCGTCCACCACGCCCACGGAACGACCCTTGGCGGCCAGGGCGGCGGCCACGTTGGCCGTCACGGAGGACTTGCCCACTCCGCCCTTCCCGGAAGACACCGCGTGCACCTTGGTCAGTGAGTTGGGGTCGGCGAACGGGATGGTACGCGTGTGGCCCAGCAGCTGCTTGAGTTCCTCCCGCTGCTCGGGCGTCATCACGTCCAGTTCCACGACCACGCGGTTGACCTCGTCCACGGCCTCCAGGGCTGTCTGGAGGTCGGACTCGATCGTGGACCGCAGCGGGCAACCGGAGATCGTCAGCAGGACCTCCACGACGGCGGTGCCGTCCGGTTCCAGGGCGGCTCGCCGGACCATGCCCAAGTCGAGCAGGGGCCGTTTCAGCTCGGGGTCCTCGACGGTGTTCAGAGCGTCCCGCAGTCGCGGATCGACCTCGGGTTCCGGAAGGGCTGGACGGGGGACTTCAGAACTCACGAGGGTCCTCTGTGCTTTCCGGGGGTTCGGTGTCCGCGGGGGTGCTCTCGGTCGGAATCCGCTCCACGGGAATGTTCTGAGGCGGAAGAACGACGGGAATGAGGCCCGTGGGTGCTGCCTTCGAGTCCCGGGAATCCCCTGCCCCCGATTTCTTCTTTTTCTTCTTCTTGCCTCCGGTGGCCGCGGAGGACGGGTTCTTCTGGGTGGAGGGGGTGGCCGAGTCGCCGTCGTCCTCCTGGCGGTCCTCCAACAGCTCCTGCAAGAGGTCGCGCATCTCCGCACGCACGAAGTCGCGGGTCGCGACGTCGCGGACCGCCATGCGCAAGGAGGCGATCTCCCGGATGAGGTACTCGGTGTCCGCCAGGTTCTCCTCCTGGCGTTTGCGGTCCTGCTCGGCGATCACGCGGTCGCGGTCGTCCTGCCGGTTCTGCGCCAACAGCAGCAGGGGAGCCGCGTAGGAGGCCTGCAGGGAGAGCATCAGGGTCAACAGGGTGAAGTTCAGAGCCCGGGGGTCGAACTGCATCGATTCCGGCATGACCGTGTTCCACCCCAGCCACACGGCCACGAACACGGTCATCCACATGAGGAACTGGGGCGTACCCATGAAGCGGGCGAAACCCTCGGTCATCTGACCGAAGGAGTCCGGGTTGGGCCGAAGCCGGTCCCAGGCGCCGTTGCGCAACCCGGAGGGGGTGTCCAGGCCGACGGGGCGACGATCAGGGTTGGTGCGGGTCTCACTCATAGCGTCGTCCCACCTTCCGCACAGGAGTTCCGTCGTCCCAGGTCCGCCAGTCGTCCGGCAGGAGGTCGTCCAGGATGTCGTCGATCGTGACCGCGCCGACCAGGCGTCGGTTCTCGTTGACCACGGGGATGATCGTCAAGTCGTAGGTCGCCAGTTCCTTGGCGACGTCAGAGACCGGGGACATGTCGCGGACGGGTTCGATCGAGGTGTCCAGCATGGTTCCCAGGGCCTCGGGTGGTGGGACTCTCAGGAGTTGTTGCATGTGGACCATGCCGAGGTAGCGGCCGGTGGGGGTTTCCAGCGGGGGTCGGCACACGAAGACCGCGGCGGCCACGGTGGGGGAGACCTCCTCCTGCCGGATCGCAGCGAGGGCGTCGGCCACGGTGGTCTCCGGGGACAGGATGATGGGCACCGGGGTCATCATGGACCCGGCCGTGCCCTCGTCGTACTCCAGGAGTCGACGCACGTCCTCGGCCTCTTCTGGCTGCATGAGCTGCAAGAGGTCCTCCGCCTGTGTGTCGGGCAGTTCGTTGAGCACGTCGGCGGCGTCGTCGGGTTCCATCTCCTCCAGAACGTCGGCGGCGCGCTCGACGTGGAGGTTGGTCAGGATGAAGACCTGGTCCTCCTCCGGAAGCTCCTGGAGCACGTCGGCCAGTCGGTCGTCCCTCAGCTCGCCGGCGATCTCGAGCATGCGCTTGGGGGAGAGGTCGTGCAGCTCTTCGGCGAGGTCGGCGGGCTGGTCCTCCTCGTGGGCGTGGACCCACTGGGTGGCGGCCTGCGGTCCCACGGAAGCCAGATCCCGGGCTTCTTCCCATGCGACCACCAAGGTTTCGCCGGAACGACGTCGCATGAGGCCACCGGCTGCGCCCGAACGGCGGACGTAGAGCTCCGTGAGTTGCCAGTCACCGGAGCGTGCCTGTTCCATGGCGACGTCGAGGATCTCCGCGGTCCCGGAGCCGTCGAGGAGTGCAACCTGCTGGTCGAACATCTCACCGATCACCAGCGTCTCCGAGCCGCGTTGTTCGAAGCGACGCAGATTGACCAGACCCGTGCACACGATGCGTTTGGAATCCATGCTGGTCACGCGGGTCATCGGCACGAACACCCGCTTCTTGCCGAGGACTTCCACGACCATGCCCACCACGATGGGTCGTTTGACCGAGCTGGTTCTGCGCCCACCCGGGGCGCGGCGGAGGACCACGAAATCGCGCAGTCGCCCCACCCGATCGCCCAGCGGATCGAAGACGTCCAGGCCGATCAGCCGTCCGATGAAGATCTTTTCCAGGGAGCTGCTCACCGCACCAGCCTAATGGCCGTGAGCGGTTAAGCCCGTCGCGATGTCCGCGCGTAGCACTGGTCATGTGTAGGCCGAGGGGTCAATCATGGACGCATGAGTCTCTTCGGACAACGCCCATCGTCCATGACCCCGTCGGGGCCGCCTGAAGGTGAAACCATCGGCAGCTTCGAGCGGTACGCGGATGCCCAGACCGTCGTGGATCACCTGTCGGACCAACAGTTCGACGTCCAGCACGTCTCGATCGTCGGCCGGGACCTGACTTCCGTGGAACGGGTCACGGGACGTCTGACGTACCCGCGGGTGGCCTTGGCCTCGGCCTTGCAGGGGGCCATGTTCGGCCTGTTCTTCGGTGTGATTCTCGCGATGTTCGGGGGCAGTGGCTGGGGAGCCTCGGTGCTGCTGACCGTCCTCATGGGTGCTGCCTTCTGGGTGATCCTGGGAGTGGCGGGCTTTGCAGCACAACGCGGCCGCCGCGACTTCACCTCCGTGTCCACGGTTGCGGCATCGCGGTACGAGGTGGTGGTCAAGTCAGACCTGGCCGGCCAGGCGCGTGGCCTGGTCGCCGGACTGGACGTGCCCGGACTGCGCGGTGCCGGTCAGGGGGCCCGGAACGCGCCGGGCCGTGCCCCGGTTCCTGGACCGGCGCCCGCCAACGGCGCCGAGGCGCCGTCGACGGGCGGGGAAACCAGAACGGACACGGATGCGGTCCACCCGTCGGGGCGTGTGCCGTCCTCCGAGGAGGACCTGCCGGACGGTCGGCCCCGCTACGGAGTCCGGGTGGATCCGCAAGAACCTGCGGCGCCGCAGTCGGCTCCCCAGAACACTCCGAGCGACCAGGCCTACGGGGAGCCGACGCGGGAATTGTGAGGCAGCCGACCGGTCCTGGGCCAGGTTCGAGTCCGGTGCCGGTGCGGCCTGGGTCAGCCCTGCGTGAGACCCGCCATCCAGGCCTCGACCTCGTCCGGGTCCCTGGGCAGTGCGGCGGACAGGTTCTCGTTGCCGTCCTCGGTGATCAGGACGTCGTCCTCGATCCTGACACCGATGCCCCGGTACTCGGCCGGGACGGCCAAGTCCTCGTCTTTGAAGTACAGGCCGGGCTCGATCGTGAACACCATGCCGGGTTCGATCACCGCGTCCTGGTACATCTCCCGCCGCGCCTGCGCGCAGTCGTGGACGTCCAGCCCCAGGTGGTGGCTGGTGCCGTGCGGCATCCAGCGACGGTGGTGCTGACCCTCGACGGACAGTGACACCTCGGCGGACACGGGCAGCAGTCCCCATTCCTCGAGGCGCGTGGCAAGGACCTCCATGGCGGCGTCGTGGACGTCACGGAACCGATTGCCCGGTACGGCCACCTCGAAGGCCCTGTCGGCGGCGTCCAGCACGGCCTGGTAGATCTTCCGCTGCACAGGGGAGTAGATGCCGTTGACGGGGAGGGTGCGGGTGATGTCCGCCGTGTACAGGGACTCGGCCTCGACCCCGGCGTCCACCAGGATCAGGTCCCCCTCCGTGACCACACCGGTGTTGCGGATCCAGTGCAGCACGGTGGCGTTGTTGCCGGAAGCGGCGATGGTGTCGTACCCCAGGTCGTTGCCCTCGGAACGGGCTCGGGCGAAGAACGCGCCTTCGACCACGCGCTCGCCGCGCGGTCGGCCCGTCGCGGCACCCAGGGAACGGACCACGTCCTCGAAACCGCGGATGGTCATGGCCACGGACTCCCGCAGCTGGCCGACCTCGTGCTCGTCCTTGACCAGCCGCAGCTCGGAGAGTGCCTCCACCAACGCGCTGTCCTCCCGGTCGGCCGCCTCCAGATCCAGGTCTGCGTCGAGGCGACTGGAATCCACCAGCTGATCCACCCGCGCGTCGTGGGTCTTGAGCGCCCGTACCCGGACCCCACCCTGCGCGGGGTCACCGACGTTCTTGGTCAAGGCGGGTTCGAGCTGGGACAGGTCGGCGGTGCGGAGCCCGTAGGCGGAGGAGATCTCACGCAGGGTGGGGCGGTCTCCGACCCAGAACTGCCCGTTGCGTGAGTCCGCGTAGAACTCCTGGGTGTCCCGCCCGGCCATGGGGTGGAAGTAGAGCGTCGCGGTGTGGCTCGAGCCGTCGTCGCCCTGACCGTCGTCCGTGGGTTCCAGGACCAGCACGGCGCTCGGTTCGTGGTCCACCCCCAGACCGGTGAGGTGGGCGAAGGCCGAATGGGGCCGGAACCGGTAGTCCGTGTCGTTGGAGCGCACCTTGGGCGCCCCCGCGGGAACCACGATCCGCTCACCGGGGAAGCTCTCAGAGACCCGACGACGACGCCGCGCCGCGTGATCGGCCACCGCCTCCCGGGGAAGCTCCGCGTCCTGCGGTTCCGCCCACTGTGAGGCCATGAACTGCTGGAAGGCCTTGGACTGCGGGGAGCGCGTGCGGTTCTCGCCGCGGTCCGCGAAGGACTGATCGGTGGCGTTCTCCTCGGTTTCGCCCGATGGTGCCGTCGGCCGGGCGTTTTCGGAGGTCTGCTCAGCGGCGTTCTCAGAGGTGTTCTCGGAGGTGCTCGTCATGTCGCTCCATTCCGGGCCCCGTCCGGGCCCGTTGCAGATTCGGTGTCTCGGTCCATGGTGTCACTGTTGACCTCACCACCCGGACGGCACGGTGGCGATCGTCAGCACCGAGGAGCGAGGGCACGTGCCAGGATTGAGGGCATGCAGATCGACCTCCACACTCATTCCACCGCTTCCGACGGCACGCAACCGCCGGCCGACGTCATCCGGTGCGCGGCGGAGGCCGGCCTAGACGTCGTGGCGCTGACCGACCACGACACGACGGTGGGGTGGCCGGAGGCAGCGGAGGCCGCTGAACGGCACGGCATCGCTCTGGTCCGTGGCACGGAGGTGTCTTGCCAGACCGAGACCGGGATCTCCGTGCACCTGCTGTCCTACCTCCAGGACCCCGACCACGAGGGGCTCAACGAGGTCATGGAACGGGCCCGGACCTCACGGCTCACCCGGGCCCGGCGGATGACCGAACTCATCGGTCAGGACCATCCGATCACGTGGGAGATGGTCCAGGAGCACGTGGCGGACGGTGCGACCGTGGGGCGTCCGCACCTTGCCGACACCCTGGTGACGGCCGGTGTGGTGGCCGACCGGACGGAGGCCTTCGACACGATCCTGCACCCCCGCTCCGGCTACTACGTGCGCCACTACGCGCCCGACCCCGTGACGGCGGTCCGGTTGGTCCGCGCGGCCGGAGGCGTGCCGGTGATGGCGCATCCCATGGCGGCCGTTCGCGGGCGGGTGGTCGGGACGGAGGTCCTCGAGGCCATGATCGACGCGGGCCTGGCGGGGCTTGAGATCGCCCACCGGGACAACTCGGAGGCCGGCCGCGCACAGCTGTCCGAGCTCGCGGCACAGCACGACCTGATCGTCACCGGCTCCTCCGACTACCACGGAGCGGGCAAACCGAACCAACTCGGCGAAAACCTCACCTCGATCCATTCGCTGCGTCGGATCGAGTCCGAGGCGGGGGGAGCCACCCCCGTGCTCCGGTAGTCACGAACGGAAAGGGCCGGGGCCGCCCGGGCCCGCGCCCCCGGCCGCCGCCCCCCCCCCGGCCGGCGGGGCTGTGCCCCCCGCCGCCCGTCGGGTGGGGGGG